>JAGWXC010000202.1 GCA_018970045.1 Planctomycetota bacterium
TGGGACGGCTGCCGAACTGCTCGAAAGAAAAAGGCAGCCGCTGGGACGGCTGCCGAACTGCTCGAAAGAAAAAGGCAGCCGCTGGGACGGCTGCCGAAGATGGAGCGTACCGGAGTCGAACCGGTAACCTCTGCCTTGCAAAGGCAGCGCTCTGCCAATTGAGCTAACGCCCCGTGCGGGGGAGCGGAATCCTACCGTGGGCGGGCTGATGTGGAAACAGTGCGTGGGTGGTGATTCGCGGCGCCGTCCTTGGCACGGGCAGCTCGGCGAAACGGATCCCCAACGAAAGAACGCCCCGCGCGAGGCGGGGCGTTCGAAAGGTGACGGCCTTTGAGGGGCTCAGTCGTTCATTCAGACGATCCGGTCGTGACCGGGGCGTCGGTGGCCGGGGTGGTCGGCGTGCGCGAGACCGGCAGCGACTCCATCGTGCGAGGACGGATCAACTTCACGCGCAGCGTGGGGTCGTAGGTGGTGTCGCCCTTCACGCCCACCAGCGTGCCGAGCATGGGGTCGTACTCGAAGCAGTCATCGGGCACGACGTAGGCAATCGCCTGGCCGGTCGTCGGATCCGCGAGCACGTAGAGCTCGGGCAGCGATGACCCGTCGTACACGACCGACTGGTTCAGATACCCGAACGCATCGAAGTCGGCACGCGACTCGACGGCCTTGGCAATGACCGCAAGGGCATCGGCGTTGGCATCGAGTGCATTGATGGTCGCAGCGACGTTGGCATTCTCCTGCTGGATCTTCATCAGCAGATCGATCTGCTGAAGGCGCCAGTTCACCGTCGACTTGGCGCCAGCATCCGATCCGGCGTTGTCGAGGAAGGTCATGTACTGGCCACGGATCGCTTCGAGTTCCTCGGAACGGTCGGGCTGTTCGCGCACGCGCTTCCACGTCGATTCGAGATCGGCGAGCTTGGCGCGGCGTTCACGGAAGAGATCAAGCGCGGTGGGCTTGGGTGGCTCGGCCACGACGACCTCCTCGACCACCACGACCTCTTCGGTCGGCGCTGCAGCAGCGGGGCCGCTGGCATCGAGCTCGGGTGCGGTGGTCACTAGTGCGGGCGTTTGCGTGGTCGCCACGGCGGGCGCGGGCGCGGACTTCACGGCATCGGCTGCCGCTTGCACTTCGACGGGCGCAGCCTTGCGCACGTAGTTCGCGTTGACCCATCCCGTCGCGGTGCCGGGCATGCGCACCTTGTAGACCGGCAGTCCATCGACTTCGAGCGTCTCGACCACGTTGAGCGTGGTCCCCGCAGGCAGCGTGGCGATCGACTGGTACGAGTTGCGCGCAGCACCCTGTGCGCTCGCATTCGGCGCACGCAGCGGTGTCTCGGCAGTCAAGGACAGCGTGGTGCCATCCGCCGAGAGCGTGCCGCCCGACACGAACGCGTGCATTCCTGCGAATGCGCCGCCGCTCGTGCGCACGCGCGTCCAGCCATTCGACTCCTCGATGACCTCGACGACATCGCCCGACTGGAGCTTGCCGAAGGGGTACGAGTCACCGATGACCGGACCGGTCCGGACGTTGACGTTGTTGGAGGTGATGCGGCCTTGGTAGAGCGCTTGGGTGGCGTCTTGCGCAGAGGCCGAAGCTACGCATGCCATCGCGACGATCAAAGGAGTCCATTCCTTCATGGGGCGGATAATACGGGAAGTCGCTTGCTACCATCCGGCGAATGCCCCGGATTCCGCGATTTTTTGCCATCGCCCCGCTCGCGCTCGTGGTGGCTGCGTGCGAGTCGCCGCTGGGCACTCGTGATGATGAAGCCGAGTGGAGGCAGGCCGTCGACGGCGCGCTGAAGCGGCAGATCGACGAGTCCCAGCCTGCCGATCCGGCCAAGCCCGTCACGCGCGTGCCCGCCACGGCGCCGGCCAACTTGACCGCTCGTGCGCCGGAGCTCGAGGCGTTCGGCCCAACCGCGGCTGGAGCGGGCATGAAGCTCGACCTGGGGCCGGGGCTTTCAGGCACCGAGCAGCCGCAAGTCGGCCTGTCCCTCAAGGATGCGCTCACGACGGCACTTCGCAACAGCCTGCCGGTGCAGGGCGCGCGCATCGATCGCGCGATCCGCACCACCGAGATCGACCAGGCCGAGGCGGCATTTGATGCCGTGCTCGTGGCAGGCGGCGGCTATCAAGGCACCGAGGATCCGCAGCCAGCGATCCAGATCGACCCGGCTGTGCCGCCGTCCAACTTCGCCTCGGTCGAGAATCGCGGCGGCAACCTGACGGCCGGCCTGCGCAAGCGGCTGGAGACCGGTGGTCGAGTCGGCCTCGACGTCGGGGTGACGCAGTCGGAGAACCTCAACGGCGTCACCTATGTCCCCAACCCCGCGTACGAGACCTCGCTCGACCTGACGCTCGACCAACCGCTCCTTGCCGGTGCTGGCGAGGACGTGGCGCTCGCGCAAGTGCGGATCGCGCAGGTGCGGGACCGCGCAGCCGCCGAGGAACTCCGGCGATCGATGCAGGATCTTCTGCTCTCGGTCGAGGACCAGTACTGGGAACTCCACGTGCGCCGCCAGGAAGTGGTGGCCGCCGAGTGGCTCGTGCAGGTGGGCACCGAGGTCCGGGATGTGCTGGAAAAGCGCCAGAAGCTTGATGCCACCGTCGCCGACTACTCGGATGCGGTCGCCACGGTCGAGCAGCGCAAGTCCACGCTCATCAACGCGCGCAACGCGGCTCGCACGGCGAGCGATCGACTCAAGCTGCTGATGAACGATGCGCAGTTTCCGGTCGGCACGGAACTGGTCGTGGCCACGACCGACGAGCCGCCGACCTCGCCGATCGACTTCAGCTTCCGCGAGAGCGTGATCACCTCGGTTGAGCGCAATCCGTCCGTCAAGCTCGCGCTGCTCACGATCGACCAGGCCGACATCAACACGACCGTCGCCAACAACGGCCTGCTCCCGCAGCTCGACCTGAACCTTGCCGTCGGGCTCAACGGCCTCGATGGCGATGTCGGTGGGGCCAGCGAGGACATCGTCGATGCCGACTTCGTGTCGTACCTGGCTGCGCTGCAGTTCTCGCAGCCCATCGGCAATCGGCCGGCCGAGGATGCCTGGCGCATCGCGCGGCTCCAGCGCAGCCGCGCCGTCACCGGCTACCAGCAGGCCGTCGAGAACGCGGTGTTCGGCGTGAAGAGCGCGCTGCGTGATGTGAGTGCGGCGTACCAGCTCATCGAGCAGGCGCAGATCACGCGACTCGCGCAGGCGGAAAATCTGCGCGCGCTGCTGTTGCTTGAGAAGACCTTGGCCGCGCTGACCCCCGAATTCCTCGCCCTCAAGTTCCAGCGACAGAACGCGCTGGCGAACGCCCACGTCGAGAGCGCCCGGGCCAAGGCCCGCTACAACCAGGCGATCGCGCGCTTGCAGCAGGCTTCGGGCACGATCCTCGAATCCAAGGGATTCAGCTTCGACGAGGCCGGCAGCTGGGGCGCCCCGCGCTGAGCCATGCCGATCGTGCTGCCCTACGACACCGAGAGCGTGCACTACGCCGCGGGCGAGCTGCGCAGTGGCGGGGTCGTGGCGTTCGCGACCGAGACGGTGTACGGGCTTGGGGCGCGCACGATGGATGCGGAGGCGATCGCGAAGCTCTACGCCCTGAAGCGCCGGCCATCGGACAACCCGCTGATTGCGCACGTGCTTGATGTGGCCTCGGCGCGGCCGCTCGTGGCGGACTGGCAGCGTGAAGCCTCCTTGCTCGCCAGCGCATGCTGGCCGGGCCCGCTCACGATGATCCTGCGCAAGGCCGAGTCCGTGCCGCTGGCTGCGACCGGCGGCCGAGACACCATCGCGATCCGCTCACCAAGGCACCCGCTGGCTCGTGCGCTGCTGCATGCGGTCGGTGCACCGATCAGCGCACCGAGCGCCAACCGCAGCGGTCAGGTCAGCCCGACGGCTGCCGAGCATGTGGCGCAGGACTTCCTCGATGA
>JAGWXC010000203.1 GCA_018970045.1 Planctomycetota bacterium
CCTGGGGCTCGCGAGTGCGCGCATGGCGGCGACCGAAGCGGCGCTCGACGCCATCGAGGCGATGGCGGCGCGCTCGACGGATCTGGGCGAGGTGCCGCGGCATGCGGTGCTCGCCGGGGGGCCTGAGCCGGCACGTGACGGATCGACCGTCATCGAGGTCTGGGACCGTCGGCGCTGGTCGATCGAGGGTGGCGCTGCGGTGCGGCATGCCGTGCGGACAGGATCTCGCGTGTTCGTGGTCTGCGACCTCGCGGCCGACGAGGAACCCGATGTCGAGCGGCTTGCCGAGGCCTGCACGCCTGGCGACGCGCGTCGCTTGCCGCGGATGGTCCGGGTCGACGTGAACGATCGCGATGCGGTGGTGGCCTCGATCGTCGAGGCGGCGGATGAAGGCGGCGTGTCCATCATCATTGCACGCGATGGGCCGCCCGCCCGGCGTGACATCAACGTGCTTGAGCGCGACTTGATCGAGGTCGATCGGCTCGGCTACCTGCCGATGCAGCGGTTCATCTGGCCCGTGAGTGCGGCGTGCGACCTGCGCGATCCGCCGCTGGCCACGCTGATCGACCAGGGGCTCGAGCGTGGCGCGGATCCATTGCGCGCCACGGCGGAGATCGTGCGCGTGACGCCTGAGCCGGGGCAGGGCTGGCGCTTGCGCGTGGAGCCCTTGCTTGAGCAGGTCGAACTGGAACGCGAACGGCCGGTCGCGATGGCCGAGGCCGCGCGCCAAGCATCGAGCCTGCCGGCACCGACGCCGGTGCACGCCACGCAAGGTGTCTGGCGGGCCCATCTGGCCGGCTGGCGCGGCGATCCGCCGGGGGTTGCCGTGCAGATGCTCTGCGAAGCCGGACGATCGATGGGCTACCGCGTCGAGGCCGTGCATCACGCAACGCCCGTCGGGCCGGGCAGGCGATCTTGGGCACAGGTGCTCTTCACGCGTGCGGCCAGCAGCGATGACCTGCCCATGCCGACCCGCATCCCGTTCGGCGAAGGCGATGTGCTCATCGGCATGGATCCGGTGGAGTCGCTTCGTGCGCTCGGGCCAGATCCCTACCTGCGCATCGGTGCGGCCGGTCGGACGCGAGCATGCGTCAACACGGGGGCGTTCCCGGATCAGCTGCGCGAGCCCTTCGAATCCGCGGCGGCCGCGCTCGAACCCTCGATCGAGCGAGCGCTCGGCGCACCAGCGGATCTCGCGCTCGACATGGCTCGACGCGTGCGCCATGCGTTCCTGAACGACCGCGTGCTGGACGTGGCGATGCTTGGCGCGTCCTTCCAGCTCGGACTCGTGCCGGTGACGGTCGAGGCGCTCGAAGCCGCCGCGCGCCGCATGGAGCAGCGCGGCTACGCGCGCAGCCTCGAAGCGCTGCGCTTCGGGCGGCTGGTGGCGAGCGAGCGCGCCGAGCAGCGTGAGAGCGCCAGTGACCGTGAACGCGCCCAGGACATGATGCGGCGCATGGAGTTCGAGGCGCGCGTCTACGGCAACCCTCGATCGCGTCGGCTTTCGCGCCGCGTGGTCGGGCTGCTGCGTCCCTACCTGCGCACGCTCGAACCGCTGGGAAGCGTCGATGGCGGGCAACCGCTGCACGACCTGGTGCTCGCGTTCCGGCGCTGCGTGATCTGGGGCGGTGGCGACTACGCGAAGCGCTTCGGCGATGCGATCGTGGCCCTGGCTGAGCGTGAGCGGGGCATCGAGCGCATGCCGTTGACGGCAGCCTGCGTACTGCCCCTGGCTGAGCTCTGCCTGATCAGGGATTTCCCGTATCTCTGCGTGATGACCGTTGGCGATGAGCATCGCCGGCGCGTGCGCGAGTGGCTGGGCGAGGTGCGCAGCCGCGGTGACCATGTCTCGCGCCGCTACCTCTACCGCGTGGACGTCGCCGTGCCCGGGCGGCGCTGGAAGGCTGAGTTCAAGGGCAGTGACTGGCCCGCCCGCGTGGTCGAGCTCGTCATGCCGCTGGTGCCCCTGTCTTGGCGTGGTCGCATGGGGCAGGATGCGCGCGAGGCTGGATACCGATTCGTGGCTGATGCGGCCGCAAGCGAATCCACGTATGACCAGTGGGTCCGCTCGGCGCAGAAGCTCCAGGCGAGCGCACTCGATGGATCGATCCGCGAGATGAGTGCAGGCGACATCGATGCCCTTCGGCCGGGTTCGCTCGCGCCCCGCGACGCGTGACGTTTCCCGCCAAGCAAAGCGCGACGCAGCGCGCGCGGCGACGCGTGACGTCGCGCGCCCGGCCACCACAGCAGTGACGGTTCACGCGGCTGGCTGGTCGCGACGCATGCTCTCGTGGCGCAACTGTCCGCAGGCGGCGGCGATGTCGCGGCCGCGGCTGGCGCGGATGTGCACGTTCACGCCCTTCGAGCGCAGAATCTCCTGGAATCCCAGCACATCTTCGGAGGAGGGGCGCTCATACGGCATGCCCTGCACCTCGTTGTAGCGGATCAGGTTGACGTTGGCGCGCAGGGTGCGGGCCAGCCGGGCCAGCTCGTGCGCATGCTCCGGGCGATCGTTCACGCGGCCGAGCAGGATGTACTCCAGCGTGATCTCGCGACCGGTGCGGTTGAACCACTCCTGGCATGCTTCGAGGAGTTCGGCGATCGTGCTGTATTCCGCCCACGGGATGATCTCGCGCCGAAGGTCGTCGAACGGCGCGTGCAGGCTGAGTGCGAGCGTGACAGGGAGCTCGAACGAACAGAACTTGCGGATCGCCGCGGGCAGGCCCACGGTGCTCACCGTGATCTTGCGGGCGCTGATCCCGAAGCCCCACGCCGCGTGCAGGGTTCGGATCGCGGCCGTCACGGCGTTGTAGTTGGCCAGCGGCTCGCCCATCCCCATGAAGACGATGTTGCTGATGCGACCGACGCTCTCGAGGCGTGAGAGGTGCCAGACCTGTTCCACGATCTGGCCTGCCGTGAGGTTGCCATCGAGCCCACCGATGCCGCTCGCACAGAAGCGGCAGCCGACGGGGCAGCCGACCTGCGAACTAATGCAGGCCGTGCGACGGTCCTCGCTCGGGATCATCACGCATTCGGTCTGGCGGGATGGCTCAGCCATCGGCAGCAGTTCGCCCTCGTCCGGCCAGCCCATGAGGATCTTCTGCGTGCCGTCGGTGGCCACCTGGTGGCGCATGGGGCGGCCGCGCACGAAGGTCATGCCCTCCGTGAGCGCCGCTCGCGCGGCCTTCGACAGGTTGGTCATGGCTGCGGGATCACCCACGCCCTTGGCATAGACCCAGTCCAGGATCTGCGATGCCGCGAACGCGGGCAGCCTGCGCGCAGCGCACCAGGCCTGCATCGCGGCGGGGTCGAGGTCGAAGACGTGGGGGCGCTCAGCGGCCACTGCTGGCACCGATCGTCAGGTCGACGGTCGAGAAGGGGATCGCGTGGTCGCTGAACCAACTGGCGTTGCGCACGCCGCAATCCTCGCGGACGACGCGGCGGCCAGTGGGATCGATGCCGCGGGACCGCATCACTTCCTTGAGGGTGCCGGGAAGCCCGAACTCGACGTCCTCGTGGCGGACATCGTGCTGCTCGACGGTGAGCTGGTGGCGCGCGGCGATCCACTCGATCACGCCGCGGATCAGGTCATCCGGCGCGCTTGCGCCGGCGGTCAACAACACCGTCGCGACGCCGTCGAGCCAGGAATCCTGCATCTCGCTGGCGTCATCGACCAGCACCGCACGCGTGCCGACGTTCTCGGAGATCTCGGTCAGGCGGACCGAGTTGGAACTGTTGCGGCTGCCGACCACGATGACGAGGTCCGACTTGGGGCCGAGCGCGCGCACCGCTTCCTGGCGGTTGGTCGTGGCGTAGCAGATGTCGCTCGCTGGGGGTTCCTTGATCTGGGGGAAGGCTTCCTTGAGCGCCCGGATGATCACGCCGGCATCGTCGGTTGAGAGCGTGGTCTGGGTCAGATA
>JAGWXC010000204.1 GCA_018970045.1 Planctomycetota bacterium
CGCCCTTGGGTGGTGGCCAGACCGAGGCCGAGCGTGAGCAGACCCTGACCCAGCAGCAGACGGGAACGGTCGGCAACAGCCCGGATTCGCTGCAGGCGCAGCAGGCGGCAGCTGCCACGCAGTCCGGTCGCGGCGATGCATCCAGCGCCCGGCAGCAGTACTTCATCGCACTGGAGCAGTCGTTGCTCGTGCAGCTTGAACTCGCGGGCGTGAGCGAGCGATTCGACCAGTGCTCTGCCGAGTTCGAGACGGTCGAGCAGTCCGAGGCGGCGATGGCCCTGCTTGAGGATGCGCGTGATCGCGCTGTCGATGGCGCGGCCGAGGGCGAGACGGTGTCGACCGAGGTCAGTGCTTCGCGCACGGACATGCTGGCGGATCGCGATGCGGTGTTCGAGGGGTTCCAAATCGTTACCAACGAGGCGGCGGGGACCGTGGAACTGACTCCTGCCCAACTCGATGCCCTCGTTGCGGCTGTTCAATCCTCGACCGATCTCTTCGGTGACCGTGCGGCGCGGCTCGTCGAGCTGGGCGAACTGGTCGGGCAGGGACGTACCGATGCCGAGGCTGCGTTCGCGGCGGCGCAGGCGGCCGAGGGCAGCTTCGCTGGCGCCTTGGCATTGCTGGAATCGCTGGTGCCCGACATGGCCGCCGGTGACGTGTCGATCGGGCAATACCAGCAGATCGCGCAGGCCGCGCTGGCAGCGGTGCAGGCGCTGTACGCCGCCACGCCATCGGCCGAGATCAACTCGACGCTGGGCGAGACGCTGATTGAGTTGGCCGCCATCGCCGAGCGTGCTGCGCAGTCGGCCGAGTTCCTGGCGCAGGCCGAGGAGCAGTTGGCGACCTCGCAGTCCTATGCGGAGCGTCTGGCGATCGGCCGCGCGATTGAGCTCCAGCAGCAGGCGATCGATGCCGATGCCCAAATGCAGTTGCTGCTGGCGGCTGCGGGGGACCTGGTCGCTGAGAGCGCCCTGGCCCAGCAGGCGTTCGTGCATCTCGACGAGGCCATCGATGCCATGGTGCTGTCGCGGTCCAATGCCGTTGCTTCACGGACGGCAGCCGTGCAGGCACAGGGTGCCATCGGCACGCTCTTCTCGAACCACCAGCTCGCCGTGCAGGTGGCGAGCAACTACATCTCGTGGCAGGACAACGTGGCCTCGGCTGATGTGAGCCGCATCGCCGCGGAGGGCTTCCGTGATACGGCGGTCTTCAATCGGGATCAGGCGCAGGCGAGCTACGAGACGGTGCTCGATCTTGCGGCGCAGCGCCAGTGGGAAGCGGCGTACCAGGAGTCGTTGCAGACGGCCGGATTCGCTGCCGATGCGGGCGTTGCCGCAGCAGGCGCCACGCAAGCCGCTGCCGATGCGAACGCCGCGGCGCTCGCGGCAGCCAGCGCCGGTGGACAGGTGCTCACGGCGCTGAACACCCCTGAGGGGCTCGCCGCCTACGAAGCCGACGCCGCTGCAGCGCTCGCCGCTGCGGGCAGTGCGCCGACCCAGGACGATTCCGATGGTGCGGGTGCGCTCGGCTCCGCGGCCGTGTCGATCGACCAGGCCACGACGGCGCTCGCGGATGCGCAGGCTGCCCAAGCCGAAGCGATCGACGCCGTCGGCGACTACGGCCTCGCGGGCGGCGACGTCCTCCAGCCCAACAATGCGCTGGAGGTGCTCGCTGGGCAGATCCAGGATGCGATCGAGGATCTGGAACTGGCCTCGGCGCAGTACACGCAGCTCCAGGCCTACGCGCAGACGTGGGCCACGCGCATCGCGATCGACAACATCCAGCTCGGGATTGCGCAGGCGTTGGCGAACGCGGGTTCCGCTGCGGCCGCTGCCGACGAAGCCGTCGCCGCAGCAGCGCAGGCGCAGCAGTTCGCCAATGACGCAGCCACCGCTGCCGTGCCCCCCGGCGACGACCAGCCCTGACTGAGCCGGTGACGGCACGGGCGCGGGTTGTCACAATGCCCGCATGGCCTTCTCTCGAGTGACCTTTCTTGCCGCTGCGGCGGGTGCCGCGTTGGTGGTGGGCCTGGGCGCGCTCGGAGCCTTCTCGACGCTCGAGGACCAGACGATCGACTGGCGGTACCGCAACGCGCGATCGACCGCCGAGCCCATGAGCGACCGCATCGCGCTGGTCGCGATCGACGACAAGGCCAACGACTACGCGCGTTGGCCATGGTCGCGCGGCGAGATGGCCGCAGCCTTCCGCGAGATCGCCCTGTGCGGACCGAAGGTCATCGCGCTCGATGTCTTCCAGAGCAATCCGGAGCGCGGCACGGACGGCGATGCACGGCTGGCTGCGGTGATCGAGGAAGCGCGCGCTGCGGGAACGCAGTTCGTGCTCGCGGCCGAGATCGGTGGCGCTGCCGAGGACACCGCGGCGCGCTGGGCGCGCGACCCGCAGGCGTCGCTGGCGCTGCTGCAGCGCGTGGCCGCTGCGCCCGACGCGTCGCCATTCTCGACGGATGTCGGCGAGGTGGTGAAGGGCCTCGATGCATCGCTCATGAAGGCGGGCGTGCAGAGCCCCGAGGCATCGATGCGTGCGGTGACGTGGGCGGCACTGGATGCCGTGCTGGGCACGCGGCCGATTCCGCCATCGACGACGCCCGAAGACTTCCTGGCGATGATCGCGCCTGAGCGGGCCAAGCCCGTGGCCGACGCGTTCACCGATGGGCGCGTGGATCCGGCGGTGCGACAGGGCATGGCCGCGGCGCTGGCCGAGCGCGCGGCGTGGGATCTCCTGGTCCTGAAGGATCGCACGAGCGCGAATGGGCGTGGATCGTTCACGGATCGGCCGCCGCTGCTCGTGCTCGCCGACGCGGGGCGGTACTGCGGCTCGGTCACCGCAGGCCAGACCGATGCCGACGGAGCGCGATGCGGTCGAGGCGCGCCGCCAAATTCGCCGACATTCGCTGCACGCTGCGCTCGCAGGCCAGCGGCGTGATCGATGCCGGCTCGAACGGCATGCACGACTCCATCAGCGTGGCACTGCGGTCCCCTTTGGGCATGGCGACGGCCAGATGCACGGCCGGACGTGCCCGGGGCGCCGTGGTCGCGCCGCCGACCTCGATCGCGAGCGCGCCATCATGCCGGCGCTGATCCGTGACGACACCGGCGCCCACATGGCCGGCACCGTCGAACAGCGTGACCGCATCCCCAGGCCCCAGCCGACGTGCACCCAACGCGTGCTTCGCCTCGTCCTTCGGGATCCAGACGATGCCGGCTTCGGCGAGCGAGGGAACATGGAACCACGCAGCACTCATGGTTTGGGCATCAGGTGCGGCCGATCATAGATGTCGTAGCGCACGAGCCGGCTCTCGATCACGTGATGCGGCTCCCCGCCGAGCGTGGGTGCTTCATGCGGCCGCTTCACGATGACGCGTGGTACCGCCGTGGCCAGCGCCGCCGCCAGCAGGTCCGCGGCATCGGGGTCCTCACCCACCGCTTCCTTGACCAAGCGAATGTCGCGCGGCGCGAGCGCCGACTTCATCTTCGGCGGGAACATGGGATCCACGAGGATCGACCACGCGCCCAAGGCTGCCTCGGTCAAGGCGACCCGCGCATCGCCGTGCACCAGCGTGAGGCGCGCAGCGATGTGGGCCAGCGCCGGTGTCGCTCGCGCGCGCGCCAGTGCATCGGCGAAGATCGCATGGATCGTTGGGTGCCGCTCGAGCGCCACGACCGTGCGACCGGATGCGGCGAGGATCCACGCATCACCGCCAAGGCCAGCGGTGGCATCGACGACAGGACCACCCCCCTTGCCCACCGCGCGCACGAGCGGATGTCCACCGAGCGAACGGACATCGATGGTCCCGAGGTCGATCGACACGCCCGAGCCCGGCGCATCCGCATCGCTCCGCATGGCGAGGCGGCCATCCACGGTCTCAAGGGTCACGCCCATGCCGGGATTGTGCG
>JAGWXC010000205.1 GCA_018970045.1 Planctomycetota bacterium
ACTATCGTGGGATCGGGGCGGTCTGTCAACTCGACCCGACCGGGATGGCGATGCACTGGTCCTCGCCGAACTCGAGGATCCAGCCATCGAGCAGCACCGAGCGCCGCCAGCCCACCGGCACCATGAGCCGTGCCACGCTGCGCACCTGACGCAGACCCTGCGCCGGATCGAGGAGCGTGAACGTCGAACCGCCTTGGACTGCAGGCAATTCCGGCATCTCGAGCGCCTGCACGATCACGCCGCCGTCGCAGGCGATCGCCATCTGCGGCGTGGCCGATGGAGCAAGCCGTGCGCTGCCGACGATGCGCCCGCTCGCCTGGGCGAGCACGACGCGATCGCCCTTGGCAAGCAGCAACCCATCGTCGAGTTCGAGCAAGGGGCTCCATGCTCCGCCGGTCCCCCCATCCCAATCGAGCGCCGTGCTCGACCCATCATCGAGGTCGAGGCGGTACGAACCATCGGTCGGCTGGCCCATGAACATGGCTTCGTGCAGCACGATCGCGGGCATCCGACGCGTGGCGCCGGGCGGGCTCATGCGTTCCCACAGGATGCGCGGCCCGGCCTCGGTGTCCTCGACGAGCGTGCTGGCAAGACCTCTGGTCACCACGAAGCCGCACAACGTCGACTCGACCGCATCGACCGAGGCCATGCCCTCCAGATAGACCTGGCCGCGCTCCTGACCAGATGCCGACGAGACGAGCGTGAGCGCGGGATCCGAACTGAGCGACGTGCCGACGAGCGCCACGCCGCCCAAGGCCGCCTGCACGTGCTCAACGATCGGCAGAGAGCGACCACTGATCCATCGCACGCCGCCGTCCGCACCGATGCGTGCGCAACTGCCGTCGCCACGCACCGCAACCGCGCCATCGCCGAGCGGCAGCGCGGCGAACTGGCCGCGCCGGGAGAGCACGTTCTCGTCGTCGCGCCAACCAGCGATCGGCTGCACGGGCCCGAGCAGCAGGCCGAGGTCCTCGATGGACCAGGTCACCGCGCCCGTCGCGGGATCGAGCCCACGGAGACGACCCGGCAGGGTCATGGTGCGCTCGAGCACCATCATGCTCGGCAGCATGCGCACGATGCCAGGCGAGGGGTCCTCGATCTCGAGGGCCCATTCGGGCGCGAGCGTGGATCCCTTGATCCCCACGAGCTGTTGGTTCACCACCAGCACGCCTCGGTCAGGCGTCGACTGCTGTCGAGCGAAGGCATCGAGGGCAGGCAGGCTTGCGGAGAACTGGATCGCCCTTTGCCCCTTGCGCGGGGTGCCGCCGACGCGTGCCAGTCGCGGCGTGGCGATCCACGGCTCGCTGGCCGCGAGCGCCGTGATCGCCGTGGCCGAGGGCGCAAGGCGGTGCAGCCGACGAAGCGTCCGCACCGCGAGCAGGTCGCCGGCACCGGCGCCGATCACGCTCGCGGCGACCCGATCGACGAGTGCCCCATCGATGGGCAGGCCCGCCTCCGCCCGCTCGAGGGTGATGAGTGCCGCACGTTGCGCGCAGCGGTTCGCATCGTCGAAGCGGTCGTCGGCGCGGGCGCGCTCGCTCGCCTCGACCACGATGCGGATCGACGCCGCCGTCCCGCGCCAGGCACGAGCCAGGACTTCGGATGATCCGCGATCCACCCGTCGCGCGGCGTCTTCCGCAGCCTGCTCGATGGCGTTGCTCCGGGCCGCATGGGCCTGCACGACCAAGCGCTGCATCGCCATGGAGAGCACTTGGCTGGTGCGCACGCGCGCGCCGCCATGCTCGACCAGCGGATCGCTGTCGAGCGCGGGAACGGCATCGGCGATCGTGCGCGCGGCATCGGACCATTCCGAGCGCGAGGCGTGGCGCTCCGCGAGCGCCAGGGCCACCCGCAGGGACTGCGACGGCATCAAGGCCGACTGTCGAAGCACCGCGACGGCCTCGGTCCCGTCGGGGCTGCCGCGGACGAGCTCGAGCAGCACATCGACCACACGAGCGCGCACGATCATGACCCCGTCGTGGTCGGCGATTCCATCGAGCCGCTCGAGCGCACGACGGGCCATGTCCAGTGCGCGAGCCGTATCGCCCTGCTTGAGCGCCGACTCCGCGAGCGCGATCTCCGCGTCGGTCGCGGTGCCACGCTCCACCAGCGACATCAGGTCGGCCACGATGCGGTCGCCCTGCCCCCAGACCTCGAGGGTCATCTCCGAAGCGATCGCGACGCGCTCGTCGCCGACACCGATGGTGCCGCTGCGTCGCACCGGCATGGATCCGATCGAGGCACCCGTGGCAACATCATGCACATCGACCCTCGAGGCGCGTGGCAGCACGAGGACCGATCGATCGCCGGATCGCGCCAGCACCGCCCGCCCCGCCAGCGGCTCCGCATCGACCGCCGGCAACTGCCAGAGCCGCGCCACAGGATCGGCCGCACCCACCGCCGAGATCGCACCGCTCGGTGCGACGCCGATGACCGTGCCCGAACCGCCCACGAGGTACTGCGCTGCGCCGAGCGGCTCGCCCTGCCCGAGCGCCTGCGCAGTGATCACCGCGCCATCGGCGAGCGAACGCCGCATCGCCGTGCGCGCATCCGCATGCAGGAACCACGCCGCATCGCCATCCACCACCGGTGCAGACGCTTCCCACGATTCCTGCGGCGGCTGCTGGCGCGTTCGCGCCAGCTCATCGCGCGCGATCCATCGCACGGCACCGGTGGGAGCCTCGACGCACGCCGCCGTCCCGACCATCGTGCCGACCAGCACGAGACCGCGATGCGCCACCGCACCCATGCCACCGCGGATCGTCGTCACGCTGCCGAACTCAGGCAGCAGGCCGTTCGCCGCACCGAGCGGGACCGCCCATCGCGTGGAGCCGTCCTCGGCGTCGAGGCCGATGAGCCAGCACGCCAGTTCGAGCCGTCCGTTCTGGCGCATGCACGGCACGGCGAGCACGTCGCCAGCCAAGGCGATCGCGCCGGCAACGCGCAGGCCGCCCGGCTGCAGCCCATCCGGTTGCTCGAGCGAGCGCTGCCAGAGCGCCCGGCCATCGCTGCGGCGCAGCGTGACCACGCGCGAGGAGATCGCGCCGCCGAGTTCCCCCACGGAGACGACCGAGTGGACCCGCTCGGCATCGACCACGCACGGCGTGAGCATCGTGTCGGCGCTGCGCGCTGCCTGGTCGATCGCGATCATCGCCTGCCAGCGCAGCGTGTGCGTCAGCAGATCGAAGCAGGTCACCACCCGTCCATCGGCCACGATGACCTCGCCGCGATCGATGATCGGCACGATCGTGTGCAACCGGCTGCGGGCCGCACGGACCATGTCGTCGCGACCGAGCATCTCCTCAACCGGCACGACGCCCTGGTTCCGGATCGATGCCGGCGCCCAGGTCAGCGGAGCGGACCAGGCTTCGATCCATGGCATCGTCGGAACCTGCGCAGCGGTGTCGGGGGCAACGTCGCCGAGCACCGCGCGCTGCCCGCGCACGGTCGGCTCACCCATGGCGCGGATCGCCTCGGCCAGCGACGGCGTTGCACCCGGTGCAGCCGCGAACGCCGTGGCGGCCGCGCTCCACCCAGCCCGATCCCCCGCCGTCCACGCCGCCAAGGCCTCAAGCGCATGGCGTGGTGCAGGATCGAGCGCGGCGGAGGGATGCATCGAGGCGCGGCGCAGCCATGCGGTCGCTTCATCGGCGCGCGCGTCCTGGAGAGCGCGGCCGGCCAGACGCAGCATGGCCTCCAGCCCGGCATCGGTCGCGGCGAAGCGCGTGGCCACCTCAGCCAAGCGGCCCTCGGCCAACCATTCCCTGGCCTGCGCGCTGACCTCGCTTCGATAGCGCTCGAGGACCGCCGGATGGGTGGCCAAGAGCGCCGCCACCTGATCAGCCACACCCTGGTAGATGCCAGGCTGCTTGGTCTGCACCAGCTTGTCGGCGAGATC
>JAGWXC010000206.1 GCA_018970045.1 Planctomycetota bacterium
GAGAGGTTGGTTCGCGGCTGCCTCGCGTGACTCGAACCGCTTGACCGTGGTCGAGAGCGCTTCGTTGCCCTTGATCACCCAGCCATGATTCGATGACGGTGCGTTCACCCACGACTGGACATCGGCCACGAGCGCAGCGGTCGAGCTCCATGTGTAGAAGCCGACTGCCGACACAGCCTTGGTCGCGCTGGCCGTCGCCGCAAACGCACCACCGGGCGATGGCCAGGGGACCGTGGGGTAGACCTGGTAGTTCCAGGTGCTGTCACCGATGCCCGCCACGGCACCCGCACCGCCGAACGCGAAGGCCGTGCCCTCGGTCCACGGCAGCGAGCAGCGATGCAGGCCGATGCTCTGCGACCCTGACTGCGTCTGGCTCATGTAGAGCCGCAACGTGACGCTGGTGATGGTGCTGCCGGCAGGAATCGCGCTGAAGTTGAAGCGCATCAGGCCACGGCGAATCGTGGCGCCGCCGTTGTCCCCGATGCGGCCCGCGTAGACGTTGTAGGCGGCACCGAGCGCGTATTCACCGGTGGGCTCCTGGATGAGCGTGGCATCGGCTGCCGAGCCGAGCGAGATGGAATCAGCGCGAGCGGCCATGCACGGCACCGCAGCGGCGAGCAGCATCAACGTTGCACGACGCATGCGTCAGCCCCACGCCGAGAGCAGCATGCCGAGGTCGGAGCCGTCGACCGTGCCGCTCCCATCGATGTCCGCTTCGCCCGTCGTGCCCCACTGCGACAGCAGCACGGCCAGATCACCGCCATCGACGATGCCGTCGTTGTTGATGTCCTCGGGGCGCGAAGCCCCTTCGACCGTGATCGTGATCGTGATCGTGCTTGAGTAGGTCTGGCGACCGGGAAGATTCTCGTCGCTCGACTGGACCTGCACGGTCGCGGGGTACGAACCCGGCGCCAACGCAGCGCTGCCCGGAAGGCGCAGCCGGACCGAGGCCGGCGTCGCGCCAACCTGCGAACCGATGCCAGCAACCGCCGAGATTGCCTGCCCCGATGACGTGATGCCGTCGAGCACGAGCAGCGACGCTGTCCCGGCGAAGCCGAAGTTGGCGATGGGGACCTCGATCTCGGCATTGGCCGTGCCGGCCGGGAAGATCCACGCCAGCGCTCTCGTGTCCTGGTCGGCCGTCGTCGAGAACGAAGGATTGGCGTGCGCGCTGACCTGCACGGAGACGGGGAGTTGAATCGTCGGATTGGCGGCGGCCTGCGCGGTGGTCGAGACCGTGACGATGCCCGACGCGATGCCTGCGGAGGCCGTGTTCAGCGCGAGCTGGCCGATCGCCGTGGCCGGCGAGAGCGGGGCCTGGCCGCTCGCCGAGCCCACCACGAACTGCGATCCGGACACGGAGAACGGAAGGTCATCGATGCCCGCTGCCCACACGCCCTGCGCGACGTTGCTCACGACCGCACGCACCGGCACCGCCGCACCGACGAGCACCCGCGGCGGCAGCGCCTGCAGGGTGGCTGACATCGCCGCGGGAACTTGGTACTCCATGATCACGGGCATGTGGTCGCTGGCACCGAAGAGTGCGTCAGCCAGCGCGTTGCTCCGTGCGATGTTGGCCGGGTAGTACGTGTTGTTGCCGGTGTTGATGGCGATGTCGAAGTGGTTGCCGTCGTTGCCGAGGGTCCGCACGGTGCCCGGGACGTACGCCAGGCCCACTCCATCGTTGAGCGCGGCCGTGAACAGGTGCAGGTCGAATCGGTCATCCACGCCGCCGCCGACCAGGTTCGTGCTCGTGAGCAGCGGCGACTGCGTGTGCTTGATCGCATTCGAGGCGCCGGTCCAGTTCGCCGTGCCCCACGGATCGATCGCCGGGTGCACGCCACCCGTGGTCATCTTCACGTACCCCGACTCGGTGTTGGTGTACATGTTGTAGTCGCCGAGGAAGATGATGTTGCTTCCGGCAGGCAACGCGTCGGCGTTGTTGCGCAGCGTCGTGGCGCCGGCGAGGCGCTCGGACTCGTTGGCACTGCCGGTGCTCGCCTTCAAGTGCGAGCTGTAGACGTAGAGGCGTGCAGCCGTGCTGGTGTAGCCCGTCAGCTGCAGCAGCCATCGATCGCTGTTGCGGCTGCCGCCGGTGGACAGGTCAACGTGACCGCTGGTGATCTCACTGAATCGATCGGTCCTGAAAAAGAGCGCCTGTGCACCCGTTGCTCCGTCCTCGGAGGAACTCGTGGTGTAGGTGGCCCGCGTGTAGGTCACACCGGCGGGCGCCGAGTTGGCGAGCAGCGTGCCGAGCGGCCCGACCGCGGCCTGCGGACACTCCTGGAAGCAGATGATGTCGACGGGCTGCGCGGGCCCGATGCGATCGTCGGCATGACAGGCGGTGAACACAGCCTGCAGCAGGCTGGTATTGCCCTCGAGCGCCGAGATGTTGTAGGTCACCACGCGAAGCTGCGCGGCTGCCGGCAGGCATGCCATCATGGTGGCGATAACGCCGACACACAATGTTCGTGGGGTCATGGCACAAGAGTAGACCCGGCACGGGATTGGACAAGGCCGGGATCGCCAATCGGACCCATTTGGCGCGCATCGCCCCCGGCGGCGCCCAGCCGGCGGCAGCGGCCGGCTCGCATAGAGTGCCCGGCTCGCCCCCATGGAGCACCTCATGCGACACCTGATCAGCAGCGCGCTTGCGCTCATCGTCTCTGCCGCCGCCACCGCGCAGCAGCTTCCCGTGGAAGTCTTCACCCTCGACAACGGCATGGAGTTCCTGCTCGTGCCGCGCAACGACCAGCCGAACACGATCTCGGCGGGTTGGGTCGCCAAGGTCGGCAGCGCGAATGAACGCCCCGGCATCACCGGCATCAGCCACTTCTTCGAGCACATGATGTTCAAGGGGACCAACACGGTCGCCACGCGTGACCCCAAGCGCGACGAGGAGTTCCGCACGGGTCAGAAGGCCCTGCGCGACCGCATGAACCAGCTCATCTGGGGCGAGCAGTACGCGCGCTACTACCGCGGCGAGATCGACAGCCCGTGGAACCCCGCGAACGACACGCCGGAACTCAAGCGCCTGCGCGCCGAACTCAAGGCCTCGATGGACGCCCAGCAGGGTCGCGCCAACACCGAGGCGATCAATGCGCTCCAGACCAAGCTCGGCGCGATGGATCCGGCCAAGGACGCCGACGCCATGAAGGCCGCGCAGGCTGAGATCGCGAAGCTCGAGGCTGAGCAGAAGACCAAGGGCAGCATCGTCAAGGACGAGTTCGACCAGCTGTACACCGCGGGCGGCGGCAGCCGCATGAACGCGTTCACGAGCTACGACCAGACCTTCTACTTCATCAACGTGCCGAGCAACAAGATGGAGCTCTGGTGCTGGATGGAGTCGGATCGCCTGACCGACAGCGTGTTCCGCGAGTTCTTCTCCGAGCGCGACGTGGTGCACGAGGAGCGCCGCCTCCGCACCGAGAGCACGCCCACGGGCACCTTCGATGAGCAGTTCGAGGCGATGTTCTGGCTCTCGAGCCCCTACTCCTGGCCGGTCATCGGCTGGCCGAGCGACCTCAACAGCTACACCATGGACGAGGCGCAGCGCTACTTCCAGACGTACTACTGCCCCAACAATCTGACCGGCGTGATCGTCGGCGACTTCGATGCCGCCAAGGTCAAGCCCATGCTCAAGCGCTACTTCAGCCGGCTCAAGCGCGGTGCGACGCCGCCGCCGGTCGTCACGCTCGAGGTGCCGCAGCTCGCCGAGATGCGCATGAACGCCGAGGCCGAGACCGAACCGCAGGTCGAGGTGCGCTACCACACGGTGCCCTTCCAGCACGCCGACTCGTACGCCCTCGAGGTGATGTCGCAGATCCTCAACGGCCGCACGGG
>JAGWXC010000207.1 GCA_018970045.1 Planctomycetota bacterium
CGCTCTACGCTGCGCTCGGCGAGATCGACGTGCTCTCCCGCAACATCGTGACGATCGAGGACCCGATCGAATACCGCCTCGACAACATCTCGCAGACGGCGGTGAACAACCAGGCCGACCTCACCTTCGCGAAGATCCTGCGCTCCGTGCTGCGTCAGGACCCCGACGTGATCCTCGTCGGCGAAATCCGTGACCTCGAAACCGCCCAGATCGCGATCCAGGCCAGCCTCACCGGCCACTTGGTGTTCAGCACGCTGCACACCAACGATGCGCCGAGTTCGATCCTGCGTCTCCTGGACTTGGGTGTGGAGAGCTTCCTGCTCACCGCCACGCTCGAGGCCGTCATCGCGCAGCGCCTCGTTCGCCGCATCTGCCAGTCGTGCAAGGAGGAGTTCGCTCCCAACGATGCGCTCGCCATGGAGCTGGGCATGCGCCTGGCCGACCTCGGCGGGCGCAACTTCTACCGTGGCCGCGGGTGCGACGTCTGCCGCAAGGCGGGCTACAAGGGCCGCATGGCGCTCTACGAGATCATGGTGATGGACGATGACCTTCGCGAGCTCGTCATGCAGCAGGCCAGCACCGCGGTGCTCCGCGCCGAGTGCCGCAAGCGCGGCATGCGCACGCTCCGCGAGAGCGGGCTGCTGGGCATCTACGAAGGCCAGACGACGATCGACGAAGTCATCCGCGAAACGATGAACGATGAATGAACCGGCCCGCCGCGGCCGGTGAGGAGTGACGGGCCGACCGCGGCCACCGAGACCAATCCGACCCGCCACGGCCGGAGACGAAAGGACCGAGCATGCCGACCTTTGCGTATGAAGCCATGACCCCCCAAGGCAAGCAGGCCAAGGGCACTCTGGAAGCCAAGACTTCCGACGATGCCCTGGCGCAGCTGCGGCAGCAGGGCATGTTCCCGACGAGCGTCCGCGAGCAGAAGACCAAGGGCGGCCCGACCACCGCCACCGAGGCGGCCGGGAAGAAGAAGAAGAAGGGCTTCAGCCTGTCGCTCGGTGGCGTGAGCACGAAGAACCTGACCCTGTTCACGCGCCAACTGAGCACGCTGCAGGACGCAGGCCTTCCGCTCCTGCGCAGCCTCCAGATCCTGGAGATGCAGCAGAAGCCCGGCAAGCTCAAGCGCACGCTCACGGACGTCTGCGAGGACGTGATGAGCGGCGAGACGCTCTCCAACGCGATGGGCAAGCACCAGAAGGTGTTCAGCCGGCTGTACGTGAAGATGGTCGCCGCAGGCGAGGTCGGCGGCGTGCTCGACGTCATCCTGCAGCGCCTGGCCGAGTTCATGGAGAAGGGCGAGCGCCTGAAGCGCCGCATCAAGGGTGCCATGATCTATCCGGCGGTCGTCATCTCGATCGCCGTCGCGATCGTGACCGGGATCATGTACTTCGTCATCCCGAAGTTCCAGGAGATCTTCAACGACTTCGACGTGAAGCTCCCGGGCCTGACGATTTTCCTGATCAACGCCAGCAAGTGGGTGGCGGGGCAGGAGCCGGGGCAGCAGGTCCCGGGGGTCGTGTGGATCATCTTCAGCCCTGTGCTGATCTTCATGTTCTTCAAGCTGCTCAGGAAGACGCAGTTCGGCAAGGCAGGCACCGACATCATCGCGGCGAAGCTGCCGGTGATCGGAACGTTGATCAAGAAGACGGCGGTCGCACGCTTCACGAGGACGCTGGGCACGCTCGTCGCGGCAGGCGTGCCGATCCTGGAGGCGATCCTGATCACCCGCGACACGAGCGGCAACTACATCTACGAGAAGGCGCTCACCAAGGTCCACGACTCGATCAAGGAAGGCGAGAGCTTCGCCGGTCCGCTGCGCGAGAGCAAGGTCTGCGACTCGATCGTGGTGAACATGATCGACGTCGGCGAGGAAACCGGCGACCTCGACCTCATGCTCATGAAGATCGCCGACAACTACGACGAAGAGGTCGACGTCGCGGTGGCGAGCCTCCTGAGCCTCCTGGAACCGTTCATGGTGGTCATCCTCGGCGGCATCGTCGGCACGATCGTGCTGGCGCTCTTCCTGCCGCTGGTGGCGATGATCGAGAGCGTCTCGGGCGGGAGCAGCAAGTGACGATCCGCGCTGCATCCCATCCACGGGTGCGTGCCTTCACGATCATCGAGTTGCTCGTGACGGTGGCGATCATCATCCTGCTGCTTGGCCTGCTCCTGGTCGGCCTGCAGCAGGCGGCTCGCGCCGCGCAGGTCGCCCAGACCAAGACGCTGATGTCGTCGATCAATCGCGCGCTGGTGAGCTTCAAGACCGACGTGGGCTACTACCCGCCGGTGCTGGGGCGTGGCAGCGGCAACGGATCGCAGCCGGTCGGGCAACTGGGGTTCGGCCGCGACCTGCTCGTGCCGCCGCTCACGCTCAGCGGCTCGACCAGCAACCTTGCGCTTCAGCAGTGGAACTCGTTCACGAGCCTGCCCGAGTACCTGCTTGGCTACGGATCGCGGACGGCGGATGGGTATGGATTCGAGGCATCGGCCGCGGCCGGGGCGAACGGTGGGCTCGAGCGGCCACCGCTGGGCATTCGTCATCCGGGCCGGGATGGCGTGTGGGGGGCATATGTCTCGCCGCGGCAGCAGGGCCTGGCCTTGGGCAGCTTCGGTGCTCGCACGGTTGGCATCAGCAACCCCAACGCTGATCACCCGGTCTTCCGCGGCAAGGCGCTCGGTCCCTACCTCGAGCTCAAGGACGCCGTCTTCCTGGGCGGCATCACGGACTACAACGCGACGACCGGCGAACCCACCATCGTGCGTGCGACGGAGGATCCCAACTTCGACGCGCTGCCCAAGTGCATCGTGGATTACTGGGGCAGGCCGATCCGCTACTACCGCCGGCCGTACACCATGCCCGATTGCTCGGCGGTCGCCACCGGGTTCACGTGCGGCGATTTCTTCGCCCTGCGTCCGCAGAGTTTCGAGCAGGGGACCGACGTCGATGGCGTCGCCGATGGTGGCGGCGACACCAGCACGAGCCGTGCGCTGCAGTCGGCCGAGTTCGCGCTGCTCTCCTACGGCCCCGACAAGTCGTGGGATCCCAACGTGCGCGTGGATGCGCAGGGCTACAACAAGGACAACATCGTGGAGGCGGGGCCATGAGCATGGGGAGCGATCTCTGTGGGATCGGCACGGCGGCCGCTTGGTCGCGCGCCCGTCGTCGTCGGCAGTCCGGCTCTGCCGTGGTCCGTGCGTTCAGCCTGCTGGAAATCGTCGTCGTGCTGGGCGTGATCCTGCTGCTCGCAGCGCTGGTGCTGGCGGTCTCGGGTTCGGTGCTTGCCGCCAGCGAGCGCCGCGAGACGGAGAATGTGATGCGCCTGCTGGAGCAGGCGACGCTGGAGTGGGAGCAAGCGCTCGGCCGGCCGATCAACTACGGCCCCAAGGCGGAGCCTGGCTTGACCGGCGTCCCGGCGCGGGATGTGTACGAGGAGAACTTCGCGGGATCGTGGATGTCCTGCGTACTCATGCAGCGCTTCGGCGAGAACGAGCGCACGCGTGACATCGTGTCGAAGATCCCCGAGACCTACTCGCGCAAGTGGCGCACCGGCGATCCAGCGCTGCCCACCACCTGGGCCAGCACGGCGATCGCCACCGATCCCAACCAGATGCAGAACCCGGCGCAGAGCGCCACGAGTTCGGGTGTTCCGTTGGTCTTGGATGCGTGGGGTTTCCGCATCGGGGTCTGCTTCCCGGGGCGGCCGTGGCGCAACGGCACGGGGTTGTCGACCACGAATGCCGCACAGTTCTTCTCTGGTGGCCTTTACCTGCGAGGCGTGAACGCGCCTGCATCGGGTGCGCCCGATGCCGACGGCACCGAGCAGAC
>JAGWXC010000208.1 GCA_018970045.1 Planctomycetota bacterium
CGCATCCGCGCCAGCGTGACCACCACGACCGATGGCCGGACCATCGGCTTCGTCGGCGCCACGACCACCGACCTGCCCTTCATCTCGACCCCCGGCGATGTCATCGTCAACACCGATGTGGCCGCGCGCATCCAGGCGCAGGTCGACGCCCTCACGGCCAAGGGCGTGAAGTACATCGTCGTCATGACCCACCTGCAGGGCATCAGTGCAGAGCGCCTGCTGGCCCAGTCGCTGCGCAACGTCGACGTGCTCGTCGCCGGCGGCGGCGATGAACTGCTCTGGAACGCAGGCCAGCTCCTGGTGCCGGATGACGCGGTCGATGCCAACAACGACGGGGTCCCGGACATCCGCTACGGCGCCTATCCGCTGTACGAGTCGGACGCCGATGGCAAGCAGCTGCCGATCATCACGACCCGCGGCGACTACCGCTACGTCGGTCGTCTCGTGGTCGACTTCGATGCCGACGGCAACGTGCTCGCGGTCGACCCGACCAGCGGCCCGGTCCGCGTGGCCAGCACTGCGCAGGCCGATGGAGTCGTCGAGGATGCAGCCGTCAAGGCAGCCGTGACCGATCCGGTCGCGGCCTCGGTCGCGGGGCTGGCGGCCAACGTGATCGCCCAGTCGGCCGTCGCCCTTGACGGTCGCACGAGCGTGATCCGCACGAAGGAGACCAACGAGGGCAACCTCTGCGCCGACTCGCTGCTGTGGCAGGCGCAGCAGCTTGCGGTGCAGGAAGGTCTTCCGCTCCCGGTGATGAGCTTCCAGAATGGTGGCGGGATCCGCAACAACAGCATTCTGGCTGCCGGCAACTTCACTGAGCTGAACACCTTCCAGATCCTGCCCTTCTCGAACTTCGTCGCGATCGTGCCGAATGTCCCGATGGCCACGATCAAGGCGCTCCTCGAAAACGCGGTCAGCCGCGTGAGCCCCTCGCCGGGCTATCCGTCGAGCGGCAACGGCCGCTTCGCGCAGGTTGGCGGCTTCAGCTTCAGCTACTTCGTCGACACGGTCCCCGGACAGCGGGTGCGCGACGTGGTGCTCGAGGATGGCACGGTGCTCTTCGACGAGGGCGTGGCGGTGAACCCCAAGGCGACCGTCGCGATCGCGACGATCGACTTCCTCTGCCGCGGCGGTGACGAGTATCCCCTCAACGGACTGCCGTTCGAGAACCTCGGCGTGTCGTACCAGCAGGCGCTGTTCAACTACGTGACGCAGGGCCTCGGCGGACAGATCACCGCCGCGGACTACCCGACCGCCGGCGAAGGTCGCATCGTGCGCATCGACAGCCCAGCGGACTTCGACAACAACAGCATCGTCAACGGTGCTGACCTCGTGGTGCTCCTCGGTCAGTGGGGCGGACCCGGCAGCGCCGACCTGAACGGCAGCGGCACGGTGGATGGCGACGACTTCGCCATGTTCCTGGCCACCTGGACCGAGCCCGGCATTCCCGAGTGATCCAATCGGTCAGTCAGCTGACCTCCTGAGCCAGCCCCCGCCGAGATGTCCGGCGGGGGCTGTTTTTTTGGGATTCGATCTGCCCCTTCAGGGATTCCCGAGGCTGGGCGCTTGCATCCCATGGTCTGGATGCCAACAGTTCGTCGTCCATTCATGACCTCGCGACCGACCATCCAGAGCTTGGCCGGCGTCGTTGCCCTTCTGGCAACGCCGTGGGTCGCGGCACAGGTGGTGCCCTTCACGAGCGAGCATGCGGCGCGAGGGGTCATCTACAACATGACGCTCTCGCCGCCCTTCGACATGCCGCAAGAGGGCTACGGCATGGCGGTCGCCGACCTCGATGGGGATGACGATCTCGACCTCGTGCTGACCGGCCGCGCGGATGGACTGATCGGCATCTTCGAGAACACCGGCAGCGGTTCCTTCATCAACCGCAGTGCCGTCGCTGGCGCCGGCAACGCGCTATCGGCGCAGGGCGTGAGCGCGTTCGACCATGACCGCGACGGCGACCTCGATCTCTTCATCGCCCAGCGCCACCACCCGTGCAGGTTCCTGCGCAACAACGGCGGCCTGTCGTTCACCGACATCTCGGCGGCCAGCGGGCTGGGCTTCAGCGCCATGTGCACCGGCACCAGCGTGACCGATGTGGATGGCGATGGCTGGCTCGACCTGTACGTGTGCACGTACTTGGTTGGCACGCCGAATCGGCTCTACCGCAATCGCGGCGATGGCACCTTCGAGGACATCGCGGCAGCGCGCGGGGTGAACTCGGTGGGTCTCTCCTACCAGTCGACCTTCGCCGACGTGGATGCCGATGGCTGGCCCGATCTGGCGGTGAGCAACGATCGTGGCTTCGGCAACGTGCCCAACCAGCTCTGGCGCAATGTGGCTGGCTCGGCGTTTCAAGACATCGGTGCCTCGAGCGGCTTCAGCGTGGCGCTCTGCTCGATGGGCATGGCCGTGGGCGATCCCGACAACGACCTGCGGCCGGACTTCTACTTCACGAACGTGCCCGACCCGGCGCCGCCGCTCTTCGGCGTGAATCCGCTCATGCTGCAATCCGGTCCGCTGGCGTTCACGCAGGCCGATGCCGCGTGGGGCGTCTCGAACCAGCGATTCAGCTGGGGCACCTTCTTCTTCGATGTCGACAACGACGCTGACCAGGACCTGTACGTCAACAACGAGACTTTCGCGAACAGGCTCTACATCAACCCGGGCGCGCCGCAGATGGTGGATCGTGCCGCGGACTACGCGGTCACCGGCACGAGCGGGCTTTCCTTCTCGAGCGTCATGGGTGATCTTGACCGCGACGGCGACCTCGACATGCTCGTCAACAACTACGGGTCCGCCACGCGCATGTACATCAACCAAGACGGCCAGCAGCGATCGTGGCTGCGACTGCGCGTTGCCGGCGCGGGCAAGGTGCGCGATGCGATCGGCGCGATCGCCACGCTGCAGGCATCGGCCACTGGCGGCGTGGTGCCTGCTCCGCAGCGCCGGCAGGTCCTGTGCGGCGGCAACGGCTATCTGTCGCAGCACGAGACGATGCTGCACTTTGGGCTTGGAGCATCCACCGGTGCCGACTCGATCACCGTGCAATGGCCCGCCGGCGGCGGATCGCGAACGCTGCTGAACCTGCCCGAGGGCGTGGTGTGGACGGCGTACCCCGATGGGCGACTCGGCGACCTGCAGGGCGACGGCCTGATCGATGGGATCGACTGGGCCGCCATGGCCGGCTTCGGACCGGGCCCGCTCGCGCCGGGCCGTGAGATGTTTGACTTCGATGGCGACGGCGATCTCGACGGTGCCGATGCGAAAGCCTTCTGGGCGCGTGCCGCACTTCGCCGCGGCGACTTGAATGGCGATGGCATCATCGATGGCGCCGACCTGGGCGCCATGCTCGGTGCTTGGGGCACGTCAAACAGCACCGCCGACCTGAACCTGGACGGCTCGGTCGGCGGCGCGGATCTTGGCGTGCTCTTGGGCGGGTGGGGATGAGCGATGTTGTCAAACGACGGGCCTTCGATTAGGTTTCCGCGGTGCATGATGGGCCGGAACAATCGCCGCTTGGGTCTGGATGGGCGGCGAATCCCTGGCATTGGCCACCACTGAAGCGATGGCGACGTCGGCTGCGGACGTGGTCGAATGAGCGGTACTGGACGCGGCCGGCAGCGGTCGTGCCACGGCCGACATCCGCGCGCATCGTGGTCACGCTGACAACTTCCCCGAAGCGGCTCCTCGGGCTTGAGCCAGTTCTGACGAGCCTGCACAACCAGTCAGTGCAACCCGACGAGATCCATCTCAACATCCCGCACATCTTCGGCCGGACACGTGAGCCCTACACGATCCCGACGTGGATCCAGCAGTTCGC
>JAGWXC010000209.1 GCA_018970045.1 Planctomycetota bacterium
GCGATCGGCTTCATGGTGCCGGTCACCACCACCGGCATGCCATTGGTCATGCCGCCCTCGAGCCCACCGGCGTGGTTGGTGGGGCGCAGGTACCCCAGGTTCGGCTCGCCGCTGCGGGAGTCGTCGTGGGTGATCGGATCGTGCACCTGGCTCCCGAAGCGCATCGCGCACTCGCGGCCCAGCCCAATCTCGACGGCCTTGAAGGCCTGGATGCCCATCACCGCCATCGCGATGCGGGCATCGAGCCGCTCATCGGCGGCCACGCATGAGCCGAGGCCGATCGGGCAGCCGAGCACATGCACGCGGCAGAGCCCACCCACGGTGTCCTTGGCGACCTTCGCGGCATGGATGTGCTCGACCAGCCGCGCATCGGTTGCCGGGCAGGGGCACGCAACCTCGGCACGATCGCGCGCCGCACGCAACGCCGAAAGCGAGGCTGCGTCAACCTCGACGTGCGCGAACGCATCGATCGCCCCGAGCACGTAGCCGAACGCCTCGATGCCCACCTCGCGCAGCAGGCAGCCTGCGAGCGCCCCGGCCGCGACGCGCGCCGCGGTCTCGCGCGCACTCGCACGCTCGAGGGTGCCGCGGCAGTCGTCAGTGAGCCACTTCACGCTTCCGGCCAGGTCCGCATGGCCCGGGCGCGGCTGGTGGACCGGCGGCGTGCGCACGGGATCATCGATCCGGCTGTCGGCATTGACGATCTCGAGAGCCACCGGCGAGCCGAGCGTGATCCCCTGCCGAACGCCCGACAGGATCCGCACGCGGTCGGTCTCGATGCGCTGGCGGGCGCCACGGCCGTAGCCGCCCTGGCGCCGCGCCAGTTCGGCATCGATCCAGTCGGTGTCCACGCGCAGGCCGGCAGGAAGGCCCTCGACGAGGGCGATCAGGGCGGGCCCGTGGGACTCGCCGGCAGTGCGGTAGCGAAGCGGCATGGACGGATCGTACGCGTGGCAAAAAGTGTTGGACGCCCGGGCCGAGGTCGGGCCGGGCGTCCATGCCGCCGAGGGCGGCTCGCGGGAGGCGTATCACGCCGTCTCCCCGCCGTAGTTCGGGTGTTCCTTCAGGGACCGCGTGGCGCGAGGCACGCGCGGTCCCTGGCGCAAGCGCGCTCCGACGAGCGCTCGCGCCCAATCCCCTCCTCGCAGGAGGCCTTCGCAAAGGCCTCGGCTGCGCTTCCGACTACGGCGACGGCGAACACGAGCGCCGTCAGCTTGCCCCATCCCCGGCTGCCCCGATCCCCACGAGGCGCCTGCTCCCTTTCCATCCCTCCAGACCTTTCCTTCCCTCCGACCTTTTCCTTCCCTCCGACGATGCTGGGCATGTGCTGGTGACCGGTCATGTGTGCCTCCTTGGCGCAGGCCACACGACTCGGCCATCGAACACCACAACCGTACGTTTCACCGCACGACCACCAAGGAAACCGCAGAGAATTCGGCACTATCGCCGCGATCGACGACTCAGGAAACCTGCGCCGAAATCAGGGAAGGCCGCGTGCCCGTCCACAGTTCGCATTGCAGGGCGGCCTGACGCAGGAACATGCCGGTGCCCGTGACCACACGCGCCCCGCGCGAGGTCGCCTGCTGCACGAGCGGCGTGCGCTCAGGCACGTAGACGGTGTCCATGACGACGACACCATCGAGCGCCACATCATCGGGGATCGGGCTCTCATCGGGAGCGGGACCATCCTTCATGCCCAGCGGCGTCGCGTTGATGAAGGCATGGAAGCAGCCGCAGCCGATGGAGGCCGCATCGCCCGCCTGCACACGCATCGGTCCGCGCTCACCGGGCTGACCATCGAAGGCCGCAGCCAATGCCACGGCGCGCGCGTGCGTGCGATTGATGACGACGACGTCCGCGCCGGCATTGGCGCACGCCCACGCCATGGCGCGGGCCACGCCTCCGGCTCCGAGGATCGCCACGCGCAACCCACGCAGGTCATCGCTTGCCCGGCCGAGCGCCTCGGCCAGCGACTCGATGCCCGCGAGCGCATCGGTGTTGCAGGCGCGGACCGCACGCGACTCCGGATCGATGATGAGCGTGTTCGCTGCTCCGATCGCCAGGCTCGCATCATCCAGCGCTCCGCCACGCTCCTGCACGAAGCGCACGAGATGCTCCTTGTGCGGCAGCGTCACGCTCGCGCCCGACAGCCCGAGCTTGGGGTGATCGATGAGTTCCGACAGGCTCGCCTTGAACGACTCCCACGTCGGTCCGACCGGCAGCGGCAGGTAGCGGGCATCGAGGCCCAGCTCCCCGAACCATGCGTTGTGCACGATCGGCCCCCTGCTGTGCGAGACCGGCCAGCCCACCACACCGTAGACGCGCGTGTGCTGCGTGATGGCCTTGATGCGATAGCGCTCGACGAGTTCGCGCACCGTCGGCTGGCCCGGCGCAGTGCCCTCTTCGTCATCGAGTCGGGCGAAGGTGAGGAACGCCCCGAACTTCGCGCCCATCACGCGCGAGAGCACGCCCTGCTCTCCCATGCAGAGCGCGATCGTGGGTCCCTGGCGGCTCGCGAGCACCTCGAACGCCTCGAGGTTGTCGCGCACCGTGCGCGCGGTCCACGCGACCTTGGCGACGTGGCATGCCGGGTCGGACCACATCCGCTCGAGTTCGGTCCAGAGCGACGCGGGGCGGCCGGCCACATCATGCAGGCTCACGATGAGCGATGGTCGCTGCGACGCATCGATCCTGGCGAGCGCGGCGTGCACCACGTCGCTCGCGCGGCGATCGCGCAGGAGCGAGGCTTCCACATCCACGAAGCGAGGCGGCGTCGCACCGGCGATCGCCTCGGCCAGCACGCGCGCGGCCTCGATGGGCGAGCCGTCATAGGCGCCGCCCTCGGCTTCGCTGCGGATCGTGAGGATCGTCGGCAAGGGGCTGTCGCGAAGGAGCCGCGCGATCGCGCCCGCGGCATCGGGCAGCATGGCCAGGAGATCGATGCGCCACTCGACGAGGTCCGCGCCGTCGGCCTTGGCGCTGCGAGCGCGTTCGATCGCAGGCGACACGAGGTCGGGGCGATCGACGGTCACGCTGCAGGCCACGAGGGTCATGGGCGGAGCGTAGCGCGCACGATGGAGCAGCCGACGTCTGACGTGCGTGATGGCGCAGGTCCTTCCGCGACGGACCGATCGGCACCGACGCCCGTCGACGGAGCGCTCGCCGGGCGCGTACCGTGCGCCCCATGATCGATGATCCCGATGGCATTGCTGACGAGGCGTACCTGTGGCTGCGAAGCCACCTTGAGGGGCACCTCTGCTTCGACGGCGAGCGTCGCCCGGTGAAGATCGTGCTCGCGCCGGATGGGCGCATCGTGGCGCCGGTCATGGTCGCGGTGTTGGCCAGCGGTGACGTGGTGCTCGAGCTGCCGGACGGGGAACCCGACTCGATGCAGCTCTCGGTCACGCCAGAGCGCTTCGTCGAGCGCGGCGAGGATGCAGCGCTGTGCGACCGCTGGCGGATCTACCACGGCGATGCGCCCGATGTGAACTGGGCGAAGCTGTCGATCGATGCATGCCGCCATGCCGGGTACTACGTCGATGCCGAGGCCGTCGTGGTGCCCAACGCGCTGGCTGCCGTCGAGCCCGCGGCGTGCAAGGCGATCAACGCCGACCAGGCCCTGCTGCTGCGCGTGCTTCCCGGTTCATCCCGCACTGCAGCCAAGGATGTGCGCGTGGTAGGGATCGATCCCGACGGCATGGATGTGCGTCGTGCCTTCGATGTCGTTCGCGTGCCATGGCCCGATGACATCGAGGTCACGAGCGTCGAGAGCGCACTCGCGGCCGTCCGCGCGATGGC
>JAGWXC010000210.1 GCA_018970045.1 Planctomycetota bacterium
GGCCAAGTGCTACGGCGGCGACGTGAGCCGCAAGCGCAAGCTGCTCGAGAAGCAGAAGGAAGGCAAGAAGCGCATGAAGCAGATCGGCTCGGTCACGATCCCGCAGGAGGCCTTCATGGCCATCCTGGACCAGGGCGACTGAGCGGCGGCTGCCCTCGCTGACCGACTGCGTCGGAGGCGTGCACCGTTCGATGCATGCGGACTAGCATCGCCTGCATGAAGCTTCCCAGCGCCATCGTGGCCGGTGCCTGTGCCGGCGCCGTCGCCAGCCTGCTCGTCACCGCCCTGCCCGCGCGCACCGTCGTCGCCGATGCCGTGCCCGCCACGGACCTCGGGCCAGCCGACCGCCTGCTGCTCTCGGGTACCGATGGCAAGGAACCGCTGGCGATCGTGAACCGCAACGGTGCCCCCGGCTGGGGCCAGGGCGCGCGTGCCTGGAACATCGGCGCGCTGCACGTGAGCAAGATCCTGAACAAGGTGATCGAGGGCGAGCGCTACAAGGCCGAACGCGACGCGATCACCGAGGAAGAGCGCAAGGGCCGCGAGGACTTCGACCGCCGCTTCGCCGAACTGCGCGACAAGTACGGCCAGATCAAGCCCGACAGCCCCGAGCGCGCCGAAGCCGAGCAGGCGATCGGCGGCTTCCGCCAGGAGTTCGAGGTCTGGTCGCGTGGCATGCGTGAGGCGCAGGCCAAGCTCTTCTCCGAGCAGTACGACCGCGCCTACAAGGATCTGCGCGAAGCCACGCAGGTCGTCTCCGACCGCCAGGGCATTGATCTGGTGGTGCGATTCATCCCCCCTGCCGATCCGCTTGAGCCGGGCGAACCCGCAAGCGTTTTCCTGCAGCTGCAGGCGCGGACCTTCGTGACCATGCCGGAGTCGATCGACATCACGCAGGATGTCGCGAAGGAACTCAACATCACCCTCGACTGACGGGAGCCCCATGCGCACCACGACCTTGGTCATCACCACGCTCACCGCTGCCTTGGCCTTCGGATTCGCCTGGGGGCTCGTGTCGCCTGACGCGACGGCGAACACTGCGCTTGCTGATCCCCCGGCTGCCGCCAAGCCCGCCACGACCGGTGCCATCGGCTGCGCCGACGCACGCACGGTGATGCAGGCCTACCTCTACCGCGACTCGACGCTCGAAGCGATGACCGCGGCACTCGATGCAAGCGACGACCGATGGCAGAAGGCCAACGAGGCGTTCCTGAAGGCCCAGCGCGCGGCGTTCTCCGGCGGCGAGGACGGCCCGACCGACGAGCAATGGAAAGCCGTCGAGGTTGCACGCATGGCCCTCTCTGAAGTGCATCAGGCCGTGAGCGATGCCTTCGACAAGGTGCTCAGCGAGCGCGCCCGCTCGGCCCAGCGCGACGTGGCCGCTGCGATCGAGCGCGTGGCGCAGGCCCGCAGTTGCTCGGCCGTGCACCAGCGCAGCGCGCTGTGGGGCCGCGAGCTCCCCGCCGACGAATACACCGACACCTTCGAGGAATCGTCGCTGCTCTGGGCCGATGGCCTGGTCGAGCTCAACGATGACCTGCTCAAGGACTTGGGCCTGCCGCGCGATGCGCTCGAGCCCACCTCCACGCTGTCCGATCGAGTGGAGGCGCTCTTCGCGCGCTTCCAGCGCATGACCACGCTGCAGCCGCCGGAACTGCCTGAACTGGACGACGACGCTCCCGCTGAACCCGGGACCTGAATCGCACGGGCGTGACGGCCCGCAGCATCGGGGTCAGTCGGCGCCCTTGGCTACACGCGCGCGGTCAAGCAAGTCGTTGACCTGCCGCTGCGCCTGCCGGGCAAGCTCATCACGCACCGCGTCGAAACGCGGGCACGAGTCACCAAGTTCGGCAGCCATGCTCGTCACCGGTCGCCCCACCAGGCCGCACGGCACGATGAGCCGAAAGTGCGACAGGTCCGGCGACACGTTCAAGGCCAGCCCGTGCATGGTCACGTAGCGGCTCGCGCGCACGCCGAGCGCGCAGATCTTGCGCAAGGGCTCGGGCCCGACCCAAACGCCCGTCGCAGTGCTGTCGCGGCACCCCTCGATGCCGAAGGTCTTGAGCGTGCCCAGCACGATCTCCTCGAGCAAGCGCATGTGGCCGTGGATCCCGATGCCGAGCCGATTGAGGTCGAAGATGGCATACGCGACCAGCTGGCCCGGCCCGTGATACGTGATGTCGCCGCCACGGTCGGTCTCGCGAACGCTCACGCCCGCACGCTCGAGCATCGCTGGCGTGGCGAGCAGGTTCGCCGCCGCGCCGGGGCGCCTGGAGACCGTGACCACAGGATCGTGCTCGAGCACGAGCAAGTGCATCGGTTCTGCGGGGCCGCCGTCACGCGCAGCGACCACGCGCTCATGCAGCGCGCGCTGCACGGCAAGCGCCTCGTCGTAGCCGATGCGGCCGAGATCCTGGATGACGGGTTCCATGACGCTGCGTGAGTCTACGACTACAGTCCTGTCGACCATGATCCACCCGAGCGCAGTCATCGAGGGCGACGTCACCATCGGCGAGGGCTGCGAGATCGGCCCGCACTGCACGATCCGCGGCAACGTCACGCTCGGCGCGGGCAATCGACTGATCGCCGGCGTGCACCTGTCGGGGCCGCTCACGATCGGCGAGGGCAACATCATGTTCCCGGGCTGCTGCCTTGGCTTCGCGCCACAGGACATCGGGTTCCCGTGGGACAAGCCCGGCGCGGGGCTCGAGATCGGCAGCCACAACACCTTCCGAGAGGGCGTGGCGATCCACCGCGCCAAGACCGACCAGCCCACGCGCGTGGGCAACCACACCTACTGGATGAGCTGTTCGCACGCCGGGCACGATTGCCAGGTCGGCGACCGGTGCATCATCGGCAGCGGCTCGCTGCTCGCGGGCCACGTCGAGCTCGCCGACCGCGTGCTCATGTCGGGCAACACGAGCCTGCACCAGTTCGTGCGAGTGGGCACGGGCGCCATGCTCAGCGGCCACGCGGGCAGCGTGCGCGATGTGCTCCCATGGTTTACGGTGACCACCATGAACTTCTGCGGCAGCGTGAACGTGGTCGGCCTGCGCCGCAACGGCTTCACGCCGGAGCAGATCGACACGGTGCGCTGGATCTACCGCACGCTGTGCCTGTCCAAGAGCCTGCCGAGCTCGCGCGTAGCGGCGGTGCGCGAGCGCGCCGGCGATCCCCTGGTCGACGAGTACCTGCGCTTCATCGATGCCTCCAAGCGCGGCCTGTGCCTGCGCGGCGGAAGGCGCACCGGTGATGAGGGGTGAGGGTGGGCGGTGGTGGTGGTGGGCGATAGGCACGATGACCAAGGCCTCGAACGACTTCAGTCGCTGAAGCAGCCAAGCACGGCCTGCTCTATCAGCGTGATGCGAAACACGGTCACGAGCTCGCTGCCCGCAGCCGACGACCGATCTCGTCATCCACTTCACGGGGGGCCGGCGCCACCGCTTCTCCGAAAAGTCGTCGTGGGATGTGATCGAATCCCATCGCCCGGGTCACCAGTCGGAGCACATGAGCACCTCGGATGGTCGTACGCTGCGAGGCCGACATCCTGTTCGTGTTGTGGTGCTCGGTCATGATCACCTCTACGCCCACCCCGCCGTCGTCGAATCCAATCCAGAGGTCATTGCCTTCCGCGTGGATCCCGCCGGGGCCCGCAGGCGATCCCTCATAACAGAGTCGTCCACCCAGACAGAAAGCCGTATGAAGCAGGTCTGCAGTGAAGTTGTTGATGATGCTCTGCCGACGGGGCTCCCAGTAAAAGCCCCACGGTCGCAGCGCGCTGAATCTAT
>JAGWXC010000211.1 GCA_018970045.1 Planctomycetota bacterium
TCTGTGCGGCACTCTCCCAGAATCCGAGCGAGGGGATCGAGATCGACGCCGCGCGCCGGCTCAGCGCCGCGTGGAGCCGCTCCGCGGTCGCCATGATCGCCGACCCGGCCACGCCGGGGGCGGCGTGCTTCGTGGGAGCGCTTGAGGTCGCGCTAGCGGCGGCCGAACTGGCGCCCTCCGAGGCGCAGGCCTGGCGCACCGTCGTGGACCTGGCGGAACTCGGCGATTCCGACGATCCCGCGGTGACGGCGGCCAGTCGCCGGGCCCTGAAGGAGCTCAGTCGCCTCGATCCTGCCGACGACTCCGTGCGCCTCGCTCGCGTGATCGACGCGATCGAGCGCAGTCCGACGGCGGACGAGCGCCTGAAGGCCTACGAGCGGCTGCTGACACCGGAGTCCCGCAAGACGCTCGGCGCGCCGGTGAGTGCGCGCGTGGCGTTCGATCTGGCCCTGCTGGAGAAGCGGCGCGGAAGCTCGGCTGGCTGGTTGCGCTGGCTGCGCGAGTCGACAGCGATCGATCCGAGCTTTCCGCTGGCGGCGGAGACGCTCGCGGGCGTCGAGGCCGGCTCCGGCGCTCCCCTCAAGGATGTCGCGGCGGCGCTCGTGCGCTCCATCAAGGCGGATCCGGGCTCGATCGTGAGTTTGAGTGCCCTCTCGCGCATCTGCCTGCACGAGGGCCTGTACCCCGAGGCCGAGCGGCTGCTCATGCTCGCCGCGCGTGCGGCGGATCTGAACATCGAGCTCATGCTGGTCGATGACCTGATCGCCGATCGAATGCTGGCCCTGTGGGGCATGGGTCGTCACGACGACGCCATCAAGGCGTTCGAGGCGCGCCGACGTCAGGTCAACGCGGCCCTGCGCCGCCGACTGGGCGACAGCACCGCGAGCGAGAGCGAGAGCGAGCGGTCGGCCGGGCCGCAGGTGAACCTGCCCAGCGCGGAGAACTCGGTGTGGGTCGCCATGACCGCCAGCCCGATCATGTCCCCGTCCGGAGCGATCGACGTCGCCAAGGAAGCCGAGCGCAAGCGGCTCGACGAGGCCGTCGAGTACACCCTCAAGGGCCTCGAGCGCGAGCGGGAGGAGGCGACCACCGAGGGGGCGAAGGCGGTCGTCGACCTGCAGCGAGCGTGGATCGGCGCCACGCTGGGTGATCCCGCCACCGTCGAGGACCTGCTGGCGTCGGCGCAGAAGGTCGCGCCGATGTCAGACGAGGCCGTCGCCCGGTTCAGGGGCTGGGTGCGCCTTCGTCGAAATGACCTTGAGGCTGCGGTCGCGCTGCTCCAGCCGATCGCCGAAAAGGATGATGCGGCCCGTGTCGGTCTCGCGATGGCGTACGCCGGGCTTGGGCGGCAGCGTGACGCGGCACAGGAGCTGCTGGTGGTGGCGAAGCGGAACCGCGACAACGTGGTCGGCCTGTTCGCGGCCGATCGCCTGCACGCGCTGGTCGGCAAGCGCATCGCTCCCACCGACGAGGCGACCGGCATCCGCGAGGCGTTGAAGGACCTTCCCGACTCGATCTACGGGCTCGTGACGCAGCAGGCGCAGGCCTTGAGCACCAGCCTCTCGTTCGGTCCGCCGACGAACGCCTTCGAGTCGATGCCGCTGCAGATCGCCATCGAGAACCGCACCTCCCTGCCGCTCGAGATCACGCCCAGCGGGCCCATCGAGAGCAAGATCGCGCTGCGCCTGGAGGCGACGATCATCGGGGATCGCAAGCCCACATCGCTCTCCCCCTGCATCGTGCCGATCGATCGGCGCATGCTGCTGAAGCCACGCGAGCGACTGGCCCTCGAGATCGACATGTCGCGCACCCAGCTGGGCAGCGCGCTGCTCCGCAGTCCGCTGGCAGGCATCATCATCGATGCCCGCGTCGTCACCAACTTTCGCCTGACGGCGGACAACACGCCCGCCGGCTTTCTGGGCAACATCAGCGAGAAGGCCATGCTGCGCCTGCCCGCCACCGTCGTCACGCCCGGGTGGCGCGAGGACGCGATCGGCGAACTGCGCAATCCCGACCTGCCCGGAGACGTGGTGAAGCTCGTCCAGCTGGCGCACGATCTCGCCCGGTCCAGCGCGGCTTTGTCTGGCAATGACGGCGCTGCCGCCGGTGCCCCCGACGCCGCCGCGATCGAGGCGGGCTGGGCCGCGGTGAACGCGTCATGGAAGAAGCTGCCGCCGCTCGCGCAGGCGTGGACGCTCATGGTCCTGCCGAACGGGGACAGCCAGCTTGGCACGCTCGGCCCGATCCTCGAGGAGGCAAAGGTCTCCAGAAGCGAGCCAGTACGCCTGAGCTACCTGCTCCGCTGGGTGAAGTCCCCGGACGACACGCAGTTCGAGGCCGCCAGCAGGGCGGGCGGGCGGCTGGCCGTCGTCGCGAGCGGCGTGAAGGCCATGCGTCGCGCCATCACGATCGACGAGGCTGACGCGGCTCAGGGTGCCGACGAGGTCGGTGTGCTCGGTGGCGGGTCCGACTCGCCTTCCGACGGGCGCTGAGCCGAGCCGATCGCGAACGACCAGCGCAGCATGGACCGGGGTGTCGCGGTGCCCGCCCCGTCCGCGGTGGGCATCACGCGGCGCGTGCGCATGGCCTCGGCGATCCGCCGGGCCAGCGGCGGGCCGGCGAGCAGGCCACCGGGCACCACCACGAGCAGTTCCACCGCGCGGTTGAGCAGTTCAGCGGCCAGCGCATCCGGTGTCGCGATGCCGGCGAGCGCTGGCGCGAGCAGGCCGGTGATCCACTCCCGAATGCCGAGCCCGCCGCCGATCATGGGCACGCAGTTGGCGGCGTTCGATGCGCACGCGAGCGTGAGCGCGACGAGCGGCTCGATGGGATGTCCGACAAGCGCGAAGCATGCGGTGGTGCGCAGCGCCGAGCAGAGCAACTCGCCGAATCGCGCGGCGAACGCGGAGGGCACGACCGAGCCTCCACGAGCCGACGCGAGCAGCGCCGGCGTGATCAGCAGCACCGATGCGGGCGCGGCGGACCAGGAGAGACCTCCCGCGCGGATCATCAGCAGCGCGACACCGAGCCAAGCCACCGCAGCCAGGGTGAGCAAGGTCGACTGCACGGTGACCAGCAGGCTCACGGCCACCGGCATGCCGTGCACCTGAAGCTGGTACGCGACGCGCCCGGCGAGGCCGGGCTGGATCGGAATCATGTTGCCGAGCGAGCTGGCCAGCGTGAGTCCCACCATCTCCCCGAACCCCAGGCGTGACTCGCGCGCCGCGCGATTGGTGAGCCACAGCAGGGACTTCGCCGTGAGCGCCACGGTTGCGAGCACCGTCACCGGCAGCGCGATCGACCAGCTGAGCGAAGGCTGTCGCACGGTCGACCACGCAGCGGCCGCCGATTCGCGATGGCGCGTCACCGCCCACACGGCCGCAGAGAGCAGCGCCAGTCCGATGAGTGCGGTGACCGATCGCCGAGTCCGCAGTGCACTCATGCGTGTTCCCGCACATGCCGCAGGCCGCAGGCAGGCAGCGTGCGACCGCTCCGCAGCGTCGTGTGCAACCGCGCAAGGTTCTCGCCGGCGTGCACGCGGGTCTGTTCCGGGTGCCAGAGGTGCAGCACGCAGCAGGCCGCGGGCGCGCGTTCGATGCGCAGCCCATGGTTCATCAGCCGTATGCAAAGATCGCTGTCCTCGTACCCCCAGCCCTCGAAGCTCTCGTCGAAGCCCTGCACCTCGCGGAATGCGGCGGTCGGTACGGCGAAGTTGCAGCTACGCAGCAGCCGCCAGTTCCGCGGGCGCAACCTTGA
>JAGWXC010000212.1 GCA_018970045.1 Planctomycetota bacterium
GCCGCCTCGTAGCCGTAGACCGCGTAGGCCTCGGGATCGGTGCCGAACATCTTGCGGTAGCCCTCACGGAACTCCGCACCACGACCGGTGAGTTCCGCTGGCGGCAGGCCGCCAAAGGTGACGAACGTGTTGCCTTCGAGGTTGGACGCACCCGCGGCCTGGATGAAGGCCTCCTCGCAGCAGCCGTCCGGCACGACCAGCATGCCGGTGAAGCCAACCGAACGCAGGTCCTTGGCCACCTGGCCACCGTTGCTCTGCGTGGTGCCGCCAAAGAAGACGGCATCGGCCTTGGAGAACTTCACCTTCTGGCAGAGCGACTTGTAGTTGCTGGCCTTGGTGTCGATGCCCTCGAAGCCAGCGACCTCGACCCCGAGTTCCTTCGCACGCTTCTGGAAGACGTCGGCGATGCCCTTCCCGTACAGCTCGCGATCATGCAGGATGAAGACCTTCTTCGCACCCGAGCCCGCCACGTGCTCGGCCGCCACCGCACCCTGGAGGTCATCGGTCGGCACGACGCGGAAGTAGTTGATCGAACCGCTCGGGCGGTAGATGGTGGGCTCGTTCGCCTCGCCCATGCCCGGCTTGGTCAGGCCTGAGTACGTGTTGGCGGGGCTGATCATGACGAGGCCGGCCTTGTTCAGCTCGGGCATCGCGATCTTGGCAGCGCCGCTGTTGAAGGTGCCGATGTAGCCGACGATCGAAGGATCGGTGACGGCCTTGTTGGCGTTCTGCGCCTCGACGGTGGGGTCCCAGTTGCCGCGCTGCGGGCTGGCGTCATCCCAGTCCTCGTAGACGATCTCGTAACCGTCGATCTTCCCGCCGACCTCGGCGATGGCCATCTTGATGCCGTTCACGATCGTGCCCGTCTGGGCGTTCGCACTGCCGGTGCGCGGCAGGCTGCTGACGATCTTCAGGGTTCCGGACTGGGCCAGCGCGCTGGCGCTGGAGGCCAGGGCGAGCACGGCGGCAAGCATCGAGGTCTTCAGGGTCATCGGGGATCTCCGGTGGAGTGCCGGATGGTAGGGCGAATGCCCCCGTCGCGTGAGGGCGGAGGCTCCGTGGACCGGCAGTGATCGGGCATCCATGGCACCATGCCGGGGTGCACAGTCCTGCCGACATGGCCGACCGGTTGCATGCCGGCCTCGCGCACCTCATCACCCGCCTCGGTGCGGAGGATCCACCCACATCGCTCGATGACCTGAGCGACCGGCAGTTGCTCAAGCACGCAGCGGAGGCCCTGGGCAACGAAGCCGACTGGACGGGACTCGAGTTCCCCTACCCTGGCTTCGAGGCACCCGCTGCCAACGCTCGCGCGAAGGCGCCGCGGTGCAGCATCGTGCTGGCCCCGCGAGAGGTCGTGCTCGGCCACGAAGCCCCCGGGCTCTTTGCAGGATCGATGTGCGACCCCGAGGAAGCGTGCTGGGTCGAAGTCGTGCTGGCGCGTGAATGGCGCCAGTTCGAGCGTTGTCCGCGCTACGCGGCGTCGTTCAGCGATCGTGCGATGCGGATGGCGGCCCAACTGGCCACCGACGAGCGGATCGTGCACGCGCGACTGGCGTGGATCGTGCTGGCCTCGAGTGAAGAACGCGGGCGAACCGACCTGGGGTCGTGGGAGCGACTGGCCGTGGCCGAAGGTTTGCCCGTCGGTGCCCCTGTGATCCGCTCAGCCGCGATGCCGGAGGTTCAGGGCAACACCGCCTGCATCACGGCGATCGTGCCGGTGCAGCGGTTCTGACGGAGGCAAGCGCGTCGGCGATCTCGTCCTTCGAGAGTGCACCCTTGGCCAAGACGCGCAGGATCAGCGCAGCTGCCTCGGGGCCGGGGCGATGGCCCGCGTATGGCGCCATCATCCGACGAAGCTCGGCACTCGTCGCTGCAGCACGACGTGAATCCTTGAGGAACTCGTCGGCGGCATCGGCGAAGGCCTGCGCACCGAGGGCGGTGGGCACGAACTCAGGCACGACCTCCTTGCCCGCGATGATGTTGGGCAGGAGCCGGTGCGGTGCGCGCAGCACGAGCTTCGAGACGAGGTACGACAGCCAGCTGACCCGGTAGAGACCGACCATCGGCTTGCCATGCCGCGCAACATCGAGCGAGACCGTGCCCGAGACGTTGATGGCCAGGTCGCACCAGCGCAGCGCCCCGTCGATCTCGCCCACCACCACATGCAGGCCGTTGGGCATGCTCGGCACGAGCTGCACCGCCAGTCGCGCCAGATTCTCGTTGGCCGCCACGATGACGCCCGTCATCCCTCGGTGACGCCCCTGCAGTTCGATGAAGGCCTCAACCATCGCACGAAGATTGGCCTTCAGCTCCTGGCTTCGGCTGCCCGGCAGCAGCGCCACCTTGGGCGATCCGCTCGGCAGGTGGCGGATGGAGGCCGCGAGCGCCGCTTCATCGAAGCCTCGATTGATGACCGGGTGGCCAATGAACGCCGCCTGCACGCCGCGCTCACGGAACCACTCCTCTTCGAAGGGCAGCAGGCACAGCACGAGGTCGGTGAGCCGCCGCAGCTTCGCGAGGCGCCACTCGCCCCAGGCCCACATCTGCGGGGCCACGAGGTGCACGGTCCTGATGCCACGCGGCCGGATGGCCTTGACCACCGGGAAGTTCGCGGCGGGACTGTCAACGGGCACATGCAGCACCACGCGATTGGCGAGCGACCACTCCGCAACCTCGCGGCGGACGCGCCGCACCATGTTGATCTTGCTGAGCCCGGCAAGGCCCATGGCCCCGTCCTCCGCGGTGATGCCGATCATCTCGGCGCCGGCCTCGCGCATGCGCGGCCCGCCCCACGCGGCGACGCGCACGGCCGGATCCTGCTCCAGCAGCGCGCGGATGACCGGGGCGGCATGGGCATCACCCGAGGGCTCGAAGGCCGTGAAGAGGATCGTCCGGGACCCTGCGCCGTGCGCGGATGGCATGCGCCGGAGCGTAGTCGTCAGACCATCGATCGTGTCGGCTAGCATCCTCGGCCCGACAGGCACCACCATGCTCAAGCGCACCCACTTCTGCGGCCAACTCCGTCCCGTCCATGCGGGGCAGTCCGTCACCATCTGCGGCTGGGTCAACACCTACCGCGACCAGGGCAAGGGGCTGTTCTTCATCGATCTGCGCGACAAGGAAGGCCTTGCGCAAGTGGTCTTCGACCTCGAGTCGAGCGCTGACGACGTGGTGAACGCGGCCCACGCGCTGCGGCGCGAGGACGTGGTGGCGGTCCAGGGCAAGGTCCGCCTCCGCGCGGGCGGTGCGAACCCGAAGCTCGCCAGCGGTGAGGTTGAAGTCGTGGTCGAGCGCCTCGAGGTTCTCAACAAGGCCGAGACGCCGCCGATCCTGCCGGACGAGCACGAGGCCGAAAAGATCAACGAGGAGACCCGGCTTCGCTACCGCTACATCGACCTGCGCCGGCCGCGCATGCAGCACATCCTCAAGACCCGCAGCCGCATCACGAAGTTCGCGCGCGACTACTTCGCGGGCAACGGCTTCATGGAGATCGAGACGCCCCTGCTCATCAAGAGCACGCCCGAGGGCGCGCGCGACTTCATCGTCCCCAGCCGCCTGCACCCGGGAAGCTGGTATGCGCTGCCCCAGAGTCCGCAGCTCTTCAAGCAGATCCTCATGGTGGCCGGCTGCGACCGCTACATGCAGATCTGCCGTTGCCTGCGCGATGAGGACCCCCGCGCCGACCGCCAGGCCGAGTTCAGCCAGATCGACCTTGAGATGTCCTTCGT
>JAGWXC010000012.1 GCA_018970045.1 Planctomycetota bacterium
GGCGAACCGGCGCAAGGACAGGCCTGTACGGCGATGAGCAAAAAAATCTGATCGATCGCTTGAGTCGCCCTCCCGTGCATCCGACGTTCATCCCGGCGGCAGTTGGCAACGCAGGGACCGTCCCTGGCAGCCAGCCGCGAACGAACGGTTCCCAGCCTGTAGGAGGGCTTCCCAATGACGACTCAGTACGCAACGACCAACGGCAACAACGGCACCTGGACCAACGGCAAGCGCGGCGGCAAGCGCGCCTTCACCCTGATCGAAATCCTGATCGTGGTCGTGATCCTGGGTGTGCTCGCGGCCCTGGTCGTGCCGAGCGTGACCAGCGCCCTGGATGATGCGAAGACCGAGGCCGCCGAAGCTCGTGGCTCGCAGATCCTCACCATGGTCACCCGCTTCAACCAGTTCCAGCCCGGTGGCGCTTCGATCTCCCTGCCGTCGTCGGCCGGTGCGATCACCACCACCGAACTCGACAAGCTCGTCACCGCGGGCTATTGCGAGAGCGACGACATCACCAACCAGCTGACCAACGACTCGACGTGGTACTACGACCCCACCACCAAGACGATCGCTCCGGAGTGATCCTGTCGGCTCGAACCTGAAGACGTGGCGCGCCGTGCACGGGCAACCGTGCGCGGCGCGCAGTACGAAGGGACCGAGTGAAACTGGAGGGCACACCATGTTCAAGGCGCTCGCACCACGCACCGACATCGCCATCGACTTCGGCACGGACCGCACCAGGCTGGTGCAGCTGAGCCACGACGGACTCGACGCATCGATCGATGCGGCCGCTGAGTTGGATGCGTCGCCCTTCGCGGCCTCCGGCTCGGAGATCACGATCGAGCCCGGCTTCGTGCAGGCCCTGCGCCGCGCGCTCAAGTCGGGCAGCTTCGCCGGTCGTCGATGCGCCCTCACGATTCCCTGCTCGTCACTCCTCGTGGATACGGCCGAACTGCCGTCCCTGGCGAAGGACGAGCTCCTGCAAGGCGCGATCTGGGAGGCCGTCGACCGTTTCGGCCTCGATCGCGATGCGCTCCATCTAGGCACCCTGCCGCTCGGCGGCGGAAGCCGTTCCGGGGGCGCCTCCGAACACCTGCTGGTCGGCATCCGACGGCAGATCGCGATGGCGCTCACCGATTGCGTGGCCCGCGTCGGCCTCGAGCCCAGCCGCATCGAAGCCGCACCGCTGGCCGCCCTGCGGACCGCCTGGCGCGGCATGAAGATGGCCACCGCCGGTGGCTGCTTCGCCGTGCTGCATCTGGAAGATGGCAAGGCCGGGCTGAGCATCATGTCAGGCTCGGGACTTGCCTTCCACCGCGCGTTCGACTGGAAGCCCGCGTCGAGCGGCGACTCGCAGGCCGAGTGGATCCCCGTCGAGGGCGAGGATCCCGGCACGGCGCGCGTCTTCCGCTGGTACGGCCTGGCCGAAGAAACGCTGCAGTGCTTCCGACACATCGACCGCAAGCTCGGTGGCGCCTGGCCATCGCAGCTCGTGCTGACTGGCCCGGCAGCCACGGACCCTGCACTCACGACCGCACTGTCCAGCGTGTGCAGCGTGCACGCGCTTGCCGTGGGGCTCGCGCCCGGCGTGCTGCAGGGCGTGCTGGATCCGATGGCGGCTCCGTGCAGCTGGAGCGCAGCGCTCGGCAGCGCGCTCGCCGGTCACGCCAGCGGCAGCGGACGGAGGGCCGCATGAACGAGTTCCACGTCAATCTCCTGCCACCCGAGGCGCTGCGCCACGCCGGCATCCGGCTGCGCCGACGCATCGTCGCGCTGGCGGCCACGGCCTTCGCCGTCACCCTCGCCGGTCTCGCGGCCCACAGCTTCAACGAAAGCCGCTCGGCGGCGATCCGCGTGGCCGTGGCCCAAGACCTCCGCGAGAGCGCGCAGAGCATCGATGACGTGCATGCCATGCTCATGGCCGAACGCGAACACCTCAAGCGCCTGGTGGCCTGCCAGCAGACGGTGGCCCTGCCGGCGCAAGCGAGCGACGTGATCGCCACGATCAGCCATCTCCTGCCCGAGGGCGTCTCGCTGCACGCGATGAAGATCAGCATCAGCGAGGCCAAGGCAGTCGCCGGTCGCGGCCAGGCTCAACCTGCCCAAGCCCATCAAGCGAACCAGCCCAAGCCCGTGACCCTTGAGGTCGCCCTCGCGGGTCACAGCATGACGCTCGCGGCCGTCTCGGACCTTGAGCAGCGTCTAAGCGCACGCGCACCCTTCGTCAGCGTGCGGCGGAACGAAGTCAAGCAGGCCGGCTCAGGCGAGCAGGCGTTCAGCCTCACCGTGCGTGTCGACCCGTGGGCCCAGCCCGACGGAGCCGAACGCATCGTCTCAAGGAGCATGCCATGACCACCTGGCCAGCCATCAGCCGCGAGACCGCCATGGCCGCGGGCACCACGCTCGCCGGAACGATCGTCGTGCTCGGCATGTTCGTCGTGCCCAACTACGCACGCGCCTCGGATCTGCAGCGACAGCGCACCAAGCTCGAGCAGAGCACCGAGCAGTACCTCGCGAAGCGAGCGGATCTTGAGCGTCTGCAGGCCGAGGTCACCACACTCCGTCGCGACGTCGAGCAGGAGTGGCGACTGGTTCCGAACTCCCCCGCCGAGAGCCGGCTCGGGGATGCCGTGAGCCGCAGCGTCGACGGCAAGAGCGTGCTCGAGAACTCGGTGAAGCTCGGTGATCCGATGGATTTCGCGCCCGCAGGTTCCAAGCCCGGCGACTTCCAGCGTCGCAGCGTGCGCGTGGACATGGTCGGTGACTTTGCCGCGGTCTTCGATGTGATCAACTCGATCGACGACAGCCGCGCGTGGAACCGCATCTCGAGCATCGACCTGCGTCGCACGGATGGCAGTTCGATCGCCGCGCAGATCGACCTCGAGGAGTACTTCCTCGCGCCACCGCCTGCGCAAGCCCCCAACGGAGGCACGCCATGAGCGCCATCTCAAGCACCTGGAACGACCTCTGCAGCAAGCTCGGCGTGAACCCGAAGCAGTTCGCGCTCCTTGGCGGCGTGGCCATCGCCGCGGTCGGCCTGTTGATGTTCAAGGTGGCCGGCCCTGCCAAGCCCGCCAAGGCCGCAGCCGCCAAGCCGGGCCCGGTGGCGGCCGCTCCCGCACCGGCACGGCCGAAGGCCATCGAGTTTGTGCTCGAGGAGCATCCGTCCGGTAATCCATTCGCTCCACTGGCCTTTTCGGCCCCCGCCGCCGTTCGACAAGCCCAGGCAGGCGAGCCCGCAGCGCCGGCGCCTGCCGCCGCCCCACCGACCTTTGACCTGACCGCCACCCTCTCGGGTGAGTTGGCGGTGATCAACGGCCGGACCGTCCGCCGGGGGGATGTGCTGACCGAAGCATCCACGGGGATTTCTTGGGTCGTGCGAGAGATCGGGCTTCGTCATGCCGAACTTGAATCCGATGGTCGTCTGGTGAGGATCGCCCTCGACGGGTGATCACCAGGCTCCTCGGATTCGGGAGGCACGATGGTCCGCAACAACCCAACCCTTCGCCCGGCAGCCTCGCACCTCGATGGAGCACCCACGTCGCTCGGCCAGGTCCTGATTGATTGGGGCGACCTGACGCCAGCCCAGCTGCGCGAAGCCCTCGCCATCCAATCCTCGAGCACCTGCCGCCTCATGCTGGGCGAAGTCGTCGTGCAGCAGGGCTGGATCACCAACGAGCGCCTGCTGCAAGCCATCGCCGCTGCCCGCGGCCTCACGTTCATCGAAGACCTCGTCGCCGCCTGCGATCCCGGTGCGCGTGCACTCGTGCCGCCGGAGCTTCGCGCGCGCCACACCGTCATTCCCGTCCGGCTCGATGGCGGCGAGCTGATCGTCGCGACCGCGGAGCCCGAGGACTTCTTCGTGCTCGAGGACCTGACCAAGGCCAGCGGCTTCCGTGTGCGCTTCGTCGTGGCGACGGCCGACTCGATCCGCGCCGCGCTCGCCGGTGGGGGCATCGATGAACCTGCGCCATCGCGCGCGAACGAGCAAGCCGAGGAGATCTTCGCCGAGGTCGACGAGGCCCAGTTCACGGTCGCCGAGAACGAGGCCGCCGACCTGGCGGCCGAAGACACCACGGGCACCAGCGGCCCGGTCGTGAAGCTCGTGAACTTCATCATCGCCGGTGCCGTGGCCGATGGCGCGAGCGACATCCACATCGAGCCTGACGATGGCTCGCTGCGGATTCGCTACCGCATCGACGGCGTGCTCTCGGTCAAGACCAACGTCCCCTGGCGCATGCACGCCGCGATCTCGAGCCGCGTCAAGATCATGGCGCGGCTGGACATCAGCGAGCGGCGCGTGCCCCAAGACGGTGAGATCGCGATCAAGGTCAACGGCAAGCCGATCGACCTCCGCGTGAGCACGCTGCCCGGCAAGTTCGGCGAGAAGATCGTCATGCGCGTGATCGACACGAGCTACGCCAAGCTCGGCCTGGAGAAGCTGGGCTTCCGCCCGGCCATGCTCGAGCGCTTCCGCGCGGTCATCGACGAGCCCCATGGCGTGGTGCTGGTCACCGGTCCCACCGGCAGCGGCAAGAGCACCACGCTCTACTCGGTGCTGCAGCAGTTCGACACCACCGAGTTGAACCTGAGCACCGTCGAGGATCCCGTCGAAAGCAACCTCAACGGCGTGCACCAGGCCCAGGTCAACGTGAAGGCGGGGCTGACCTTCGCTGGCGCCCTGCGCGCCCTGCTCCGTCAGGACCCCGACATCATCATGGTCGGCGAAATCCGCGACGGCGAGACCGCCCAGATCGCCGTGCAGGCCGCACTCACCGGCCACATGGTCTTCAGCACGCTGCACACGAACGATGCGCCCAGTGCCGTGACTCGCTTGCAGAATCTCGGCGTCGAGCCGTTCCTGGTCGCCGCCGCGCTCCGCGGCGTGCTCGCCCAGCGCCTCGTGCGCCGCATCTGCAAGCACTGCAAGACCGAGTACGAGCCCGATGCGGCCGAACGCGCCGCGATGGGCGAGTTCGGTGCCCAGGCCGAACGGCTGTGGAAGGGCGCTGGATGCCGCGCCTGCCACGAGCGCGGTCTCAGCGGCCGGCTCGGCCTGTACGAGCTGCTCGCTCCCGACGCCGACGTGCTCGAGGCGATCTCGGCACGCACGGAACCTGCCGCGCTCAAGCGGCTCCTGCGCGACAAGGGCTTCGAGACCCTCTGGGTCGACGGCATGCGCAAGGTGATCGACGGACTCACGACCACGGAGGAGGTGCACGGTGCCTGCCGCCATTGATGCCAGCCTGATCGGTGCAGTGGATGCCTCGGCTCCCCGCAAGTTCGCCTACCGCGCCAGGCGCGGCAGCGGCGAGCTCGTGCGCGGCGTGCTCGAGGCCCCGTCCCACGAAGCCGCGGTGCGCCAGCTCCGGCGCGATGGTCTGGTCGTCCTGAGCATCGAGCTCGGCGACCTCGCCGCAGCGGTCGGCCAGAAGGGCGCCATCTCCCGCAATCGCCTGAGCGCACGCTTCAGCAACGATGACGTCATTGCGCTCTGCCAGCAGCTTTCCGTCATGATGAAGACCGGCGTGCCGCTCGCCGAGGCGCTCGAGACCTTCAGCGAGCAAGCGGCGCGGCCTGAGGTGGCCACGGTGGTCCGTGCCATCAAGGACGATGTCTGCGAGGGCGAGGAGTTCAGCGCCGCGCTGGCGAAGTGGCCGCGCATCTTCCCGTCGATCCTCGTGAGCCTGATGCAGGCAGCCGAGGCCAGCGGCACGATGGATGAGATGCTCTCGCGCGTCGCCAAGGACCTGCTCAAGGCGCGCAAGACCGCCAAGCAGGTGAAGGGCGCCATGGTCTATCCGGGCATCATGCTCGCGGTGGCGATCACTGCGGTCACGGTGATCATGGTCTTCGTGCTGCCGACGTTCGCCCCGCTCTTCAAGGCCCAAGGCGACCGCCTCCCCCTGCTGACGAAGTGGCTGCTTGCAGCCAGCGCGTTCCTCAAGGGTTGGTGGCACCTCTACCTGCCCGCCCTCGGCGCGCTGTGCTTCGCCGCCACGGTCGCGGCACGGACCGCGCGCGGCCGCCTCGCCATCGACTGGGCGAAGCTCAACCTGCCCATCATCTCGCCGATGTTCCGCCAGCTCTACGTGGCGCGCATGACCAACACCATGGGCACCCTGCTCGCTGCAGGCGTGCCGCTGCTGGAGGTCATCCGCATCACGAAGGCCGTGACGGCCAATACCTACTGGGACCGCATGTGGGATGACCTGCGCGAGCGCGTGAACCACGGCCAGGAGATGAGCCCCACCCTGCTGCAGGCCGTGTTCATTCCCCGCAACATCAGCGCGATGTTCAATGCCGGGGAACGCGCCGGCCGCCTGCCCGAGGTGCTTGAGCGCATTGCCGCGTTCGCCGAGGAAGAGCTCGACGCGGCCATCAAGACCGTGACGGGGATGATCGAGCCGCTCATGATCATCTTCATGGGCGTGGTCGTCGGCGGCATCGCGGCGAGCATCCTGCTGCCGATCTTCCGCATGAGCCAGTCGGTGCACTGATGCTTGGCATCGGGCCCGTGCGGATCAGCCAAGGGTGCAGGCCGGCCGAGGCCAGCAGTAACGCGATCATCGCCCGAGCAACCGCGACGCAAGCCCGCGCACATCGACCACGCCGAACACGTCCAGCGCAGCCACCGCAAGCGCGATCGCCAGCAGCGCGATCACGGCACCCATGACGCGTGACGACCCCGCGCTGCGTGCCGGCCTTGGGCTCGCCGTGACGGTCGTTCGCGAGGCGCTTCGGGATCCCGCCTGCGTTGCCCCGGTGCGCTGCCCGCCGGCATCGATCCGCTGCGCACCGGCCGTCGCGGGCTTCGGCGCGAGCACGGCGCGCAGGGCGGTCGCCAACGCACCGGCATCGGCATGGCGAGCGCCCGGATCCTTGGCCAGGCACTGCGCCACCGCGTCAGCCAGGGCGTCGGGGGCCTCGGGCAGGGCTTCGCGAAGATCGGGGACCTTGCCCTGCGAAACGGTCTGGATGGCCTCGGCCACCGGCACGCCGCGCACGTCATAGGGATACGTCTCGGTCAGCAGTTCGAAGAGGATCATCCCGAGCGCATAGACGTCCGTGCGCGCGTCGATGCGGTCGCGCTGGCCAAGGCACTGCTCCGGGCTCATGTACTGCAGCGTGCCCACGAGCTGGCCCGTCTCGGTCCGCACGCCGAAGCGCGACGAGTCCTCCTGGGCTGCGCGCGCGATGCCGAAGTCGATCACCTTCACCTGCGCGCGTGCATCGACGAGGATGTTCCCCGGCTTCAGGTCGCGATGCACGATGCCCTGCGCATGCGCATGCGAGATCGCATCGCACACGCGCACGAAGAGTTCGAGTCGACCGCGCAGCGGCAGCGATTGCCGCGCCGCCCAATCGGTCAGGTCAGTTCCATCCTCAATGAACTCCATCGCGAACCAGGGAAACGTCGACTGGCCGTCGTCGTGCAGGCCGCTGGCATGCAACCGAGCGATGCCCGGATGGTCAAGCTTGGCCAGGATCGCCGACTCCTGCTGGAACCTGCGCATGGCGATGTCAGTCACGCCGCCGCGCGAGAGCACCTTTACGGCCGCTCGCGAGGGCTGCCCCTCGCGCGTGCCCACGTACACGCGCCCCATCCCGCCGGAACCGATCAGCCGCTCAATGCGGAACCCCCCGAGTTCAAGCCCGAGCATCGGATCCACCGCCGAAGGTCGACGGGGCACGGTGACCGCAGGAGACTCGGCGCTCGTAGGCTGGTGTGCAAGGATCCGCTTGGCTTCCTCGCGGATGAGCTCGTCTTCGGTGCGTTCGCACAGCCACTCATGGACGCTCTGCACGCCGTCAGCCTGGGCCTGCCGGGCCAAGTCGCGTGCTCGCGATCGCTGCTCTGGCGTCATGCGGCCTCCATCCGTGGCGGCCCCGCCACCGGAAGGTCGACCGTGACCACCGTGCCCTGACCAACCGTGCTCCGCACGTCAATCCTTCCTCCGAGCATCAGCACGATCCGCCGCGTGATGCTCATGCCGAGACCCGTGCTGGCGAAGCGCATGCCCTCCTCGCGACGCACGGGCTGGAAGGGCTCGAAGAGCCGCTCGAGCTGGCCACGGTCCATGCCACGCCCGGAGTCAATCACCTCAAGGCGGTAGTCCTGCGGCCCGAGGCGGGTGGCCTTCACCGTGATCACACCGTCCTTGGTGTGCTTGGCGGAATTCGAGAGCAGGTTGAGCAGCACCTGGCGCAGCCGCATGGGATCCGAGGTGACCGTGCCGAAGCCCGGCCCGACCTCGGCCAACACGCGCGAGCGATGCTCCCTCGCCATCGGCAGGGCGATGGCGATCGACTCCTCGATGACGGCCGGAACCTCGACTGGCTGCAGCGACAGCTCAAGCTTGCCCGTCTCAGCCTTGCTGTAGTCGAGCACGTTGTTGATGAGCGAGAGCAGCCCCCGCCCGGCCACGACGATGCGCTGGGCGTCCTCCACGACCTGATCGCCCCTTGGATCCTCCGCGATCATCTCGGCGTAGCCGATGACCGCGTTGAGCGGCGTGCGCAATTCGTGGCTGAGGTCGGCGAGGAAGAGCCCCTTCGCCGCGCTGTGATGCTCGGCCTGGCGGCGCGCAGCATCGAGTTCGCGCACCACGCCTTGCAGGCTGCTCAGCGTGGCATAGAGGTCGCGCGACTTGTCCTCGAGCAGCATCTCGGCCTGTTCACGCGCTGCCCGCTCGCGAGCCAGCATGCGGCGCAGCAGCTCGATGTCCTCGCCGCCCCCCGCGCCGGTCACGTGCGCCCCAGTTCAAAGATCGCCTCACGGGATCCATCACTGCCCAGAGCACGTCGAACCAGCGTGTACCTGCCGCCCCAGTGCGTGATCGCTCCGCGCAGCAAGCCCTCGGCCAGCGACGCAAACGGACGCTGGGAGCGGTACTCGAGCACGAACCGATCACCCTCCCATCGGGTGACGAACGATGGCAGTTCCGCATCCGGATAGAGCTTGCGCACCTCGACGTGCACAACGCCCTCGAGGCTCTCTAGGAAGGGAAAGAGGTCCGCATGCCCAGCGACCGCGAACGGGTACCGCTGGGACAGCACACCGAACAGGTGCTCGCCGAACATCTTGAGCAGGTCGTCAGGCGAGACCCCGGTCCTTCGGGAGAGGGCCATGAGCAGCGCGACGGCCTCCTCGTGCGGGTAGGTCCCGACTGCCGTGTAGGCACCCCCGGAGGGCACCTTGCTCTCGGTGATGAGGGCGTCCCAGGTGGCGTCGCCGAAGCGGGCGATCACCAGTTCGCCGAATTCCCGAAAGACAATGCCCTTCATGGTGCGATACACGATACGGGCACCCCGTCGGGCGTGCCCGAGGGAACCGCCATGAAGATCGTCCTCGTGCTGCTTACGCTCGCCACCGCGCTGCTCGCCGGCCAGATCGTCATGGCCGATCGGCTCTCCGATCCCTCGGTGCTGGCTGCCGTCAAGTGGTCCGCCTTCGGGTTGTTGACCGTCGGCGCGATCGCCATGGCCCGGGATGGCGCCGCCGTCTGGTGCGGGCTCCTCTCCGCCGTCGCGGTCGTGATCAACCCCCTGTGGCCCATGGCCATCCCGGCCGACTACACGAACCACGTTCTGGCGGCATCCGCCGCCATCACGGGCGCCACGGTCATCCGCAAGTGGCAGTGAAGCCCACGCCGCGCACGGGCAACGCCACCGCAACGACGCACGAGCGCTGACGCCCGGACCGCGACGCGGGCTCAGGGAATCGTGAAGATCAGCGCGCCACCGGGCTCAATACCCTCGGATTCGCTCTTCATTCGGCCCACGGCCACCTGTCGCTCGCGCACGGCCACGCCGACGCCGAAGCGGCGGTTGGGGATGGTCACGGTCGGGCGCAGCACGTATCGCTCGGACCAGCCGCCAGCCGCGGGGACAAAGACGGTCACCGCGCCGAGTCGGTCCCCGGGGGCCTTGGCCGTGGTATCGCCAACGGCGATGAAACCATCGCCGACGTCGAACGACGTTCCGAATCCGCTGCCGCTCGAGGCGTTGGCCTTGAGTTCACCCGAAGGCGCCCACTGCCCCGCATCCTCATAGGTGAAGAGGCGGGCGGCCGTGGTCGGGATGTCTGTGGCGCGAACGACGAGCACGTTCCCGCGCAGCCCCAGCCGATTGCCGAAACCGCCCCACGCGCAATCCGACGGCGGGGTGATCGACTGTCGCAAGGCCCACACCCCATTGGCACCGCGGCGATAGATGTGCACCGCGCACTCGCCTGATTCCTGCACGGGCTGCTTCGGGCTCGGCTGCCAGGCCTTCGGGCTGGCGATCGCCAACTGGTCGCCCGATGCTGCGATGGCCCCGCCGAACCAGATCGCCTTGAGGGCCGGATCAGGCGAGAGCGAGCCCGCGCCAGACCACGATCCATCCTTCAGCGTGAAGAGATAGACGCGGGGCGCATCGACGATCGACCGTCCCTGCTCACCACGGAACCTCGTGTCAACGGCGCTCACGGCCAGGAAGCCATCGCCCATCGCCATGGCGCTGCCGAACGCTGGCTCTGCCCGCGTAGCCGGCGGCATCAGGCGCTGGACCTGCTTCCAACCCGACGCTGCCTGATCTCGCTTCCAGACCACGACCTGTCCCGCTCGGCCCTGCACCTCGGCACTCGTGAACAGCCACTCGTCGTTGCCCACAACCGACTGCAGGACCGTTTCCGAGACGGAGGTGTCGCTGATGCCGGCCAGCTCGCGGGTGCCGACCCAGGTCCCATCCGCTTCGGTGAAGGTCGCGATCTGACCGTTGAAGCCACCGGTGCGCACGCGCTCGGGACCCGTGACGATGAGCCTGCTGCCTGCCCAGCCCGTCACCGACCCGAACGTGGGCGAGACGGTGGGCTGCGATGCGTCGAGCACGGCGCTCTCGCCCAGTTCGATCAACGGTGCGGCGGCCGCGGCCTGCGGCACCACTTGGGTGGCGGGGCGGTCGACGGCTTCCTGAGCCGACGCCGCCACGGGTGCCGTGGACGAGGGCGCGGGCGCTGCTGCAGCGGCTGAAGCGGCCGGTGCCTGCTCGGCAGGCGCGGGCGAAGCTGCCGTCGACGGTGCGGGTGCCTGTAGGGCAACGGCTGGCTCAGCCACCGTGGCCTGCGCCGGGCTGGAGGAAGCCGTCGGCTCGCATGCCATGGCCATGCAGGCCAGGCTCAGGGCCGCAACGCGCGGGAACACGGACGAACGCAGCGAATCGTGGGTCATGGACGTACTGTACGGCACGCCATGCTCATTGTTGCCCTACTGAGTCACGCCCTGTTCGCCGAGCCGCCATACCAAGATCCAACCGTGCCGCTCGATCCACGGATCAAGGGTGAGCGCATCACGAGCTTGGCACCCCCCGTCGCTGCAACAACCCGACCCGTCGTGGCACCTGTCCACCGAATCACCCCGACAGCAACCGAAAGCGGCCTGCCAGAGGACCTTGATGCGCGAGCGCGCACGGGACTGCGTCGAGGCCTGGCATGGCTGGCCGCATCCCAGGATCCCGCCGGAGGATGGATGGTGGCCAAGGCCGCTGCGGGAACCGATCAGCCCAAGCCCAGCCAGGCCGCCGCCACCGCCGTCACGGGCCTCGCCGTCAAGGCGTTCGCGCAGGCGGGCGATGCGAGCCACGACGCGGCCGTCGCGCGCGCGCTCGCGTTCATCAAGGCCCAGACCTTTCCCAACGGATCATTTGTCCCTGATCCTGCGGGGAGCCTCGGCAACTACGTCGCGGCCTCGGTGGCGATGGGGCTGGCCGCGCTCGACCGCCCCGATGAACTGCCGATGCTCGAGCACACGGTCGAATGGCTGCGCCAGAACCAGTGGGACCACACCGAAGGGCTCGCCTCGACCAAGGACTGGTACGGCGGTGCCGGCTATGGCAACTGGGGGCGTCCTGATCTTTCCAATACGCAACTGCTTCTTGATGCATTGCACGATGCCGGCGTCAGCCAGGACGACCCCGCCGTGCAGCGCGCGCTCGCGTTCGTCACGCGAACGCAGAACCTCAAGGCGACCAATCCGTCATCGTGGGCGCAGTCTGGCAACGACGACGGCGGCTTCGTCTACACGCCTGCCAACGGCGGCGAGAGCTTCGCCAGCGAGGACGCGGGCGAAGGCCGCTACGGCGAGAAGCTCCCGGCGGGCACCCCCCGCACGCTCCGCAGCTACGGCAGCATGACCTACGCAGGCCTCAAGAGCCTGCTCTACGCAGGGCTGTCGCCCGACGACCCGCGCGTGAAAGCCGCGCGCGGCTGGATCGCCCTGCATTGGGGCTTCGACGCGAACCCCGGCTTGGGCACGCAAGGTCTCTACTACTACCGGCACGCCATGGCGCGCGCGCTGGCCGTGAACGGCGAGCGCGCGATCGTCGATGCCCAAGGCAAGGCCCACGACTGGCGCGCCGAACTCATCGAGAGCCTTCTCGCCGCGCAGCGGCCCGACGGATCATGGGTGAACGCCACCTCGCGGTGGCAGGAAGACAAGCCCGAGCTGGTGACCGCCTACGCGCTGCTCGCGCTTGAGGAAGCGCTCAAGGCTCCAACGCCACCGTCGCCCGCTCCGCCGGCACGGTGAGGAACCAGGCCCACGCCATCGCCGCGCTCGCCAGGAGCAACGCGCCCGTGGCCTGGTGCGCGGTGGTGAACACGACCTCGAGCGTTGGGATCGCCGCGCTGTCGCGCTTGAGCACCCAGATGAGGGCGAGGAACCCCAGCACCACTTGGAGCGTGACGAGGCCATGGAGCGCCGCCCCCGCGCGCCGAAGTCCCTTGGACCCCGCGCATGGCGACTTCGCAAGCGCATCAGGCGATGCGCTCGGCGCCGCGCCCGCGCGCATCGCCTTGATGCCGGCCCAGATGCAGGCCGCAAGCGCCACCACCGACCACGACAGGTGGGCGTGCATGGCCCACTTGGGCTGTGCCGGTGCTCCGCCATCGGGGCTCGGAATCTGCAGGTGCCGGTAGAGCGCACCGAGCACCAGCTGCATCAGCAGGATCACGATCAACGCGACCGCCGGGTTCGACGCTGCGCGCACGACGGCGCCCCGGCGCTCCCGCCACGCAGGGCACGACGCCACCGCGAGCACGCAGAGCCCCGCGAAGACCGCCTGCCCGAACACCCCGTGCATCACCGCGAAGGCGATGCTCGGCGCGAGGTCCTCGCTGGCCTGCGAGAGCGTGATCGCACCGGTCACACGCATGCCGCCCATCAACCCCTGCAGCGTGACGGCCGCGAGCAACGCCGTCGCGCCCCATCGGATTGCCACCGGCGAGCGATTGGCCCACGCCAGCGCAGCCAGGACGAGCGTCGTCAGGCCCACGAGCGTGCCGAAGAGCCGGTGCACGTGCTCGTAGTACACGCCACCCTTCATCTCGCTGATCGGATAGAGCAGCATGTTGTGGCCGAAGGTGTTCGGCCAGTCCGGCACGGCAAGGCCTTCCTCGAGCCCGGTCACCAGTCCGCCGGTGATGAGGAGGAGGAACACCGTGATCGCCGCGACCGTCGCGAATTGGTTGACCGGATCGCCCCCCTGCTGCGCGCGCAGCATGCCGCCCATGCGGGCAGCGACCCATCCGCCAAGCACGCTGAGCGCGATGCTTGCCGCGTAGAGGCCGCCGATCCAGAGCAGGCCTTCGCGCCAGACATCGCCGGCATCGCGCGAGAAGAGGCTGCCGACGACGAGCAGGTTGACCGTCGCCGAGACTGCACCGACCTTCCACGGGGTGGCAGCACCGCGTCGCGCAGCGAGCCAGCCCATGAAGGCCGGTGCCGACAGCGTGAGCGCAAAGAGCGCTTCGCCGGCGAGCAGCCCCGGCCGCATCATCGCGACGTAGCCAAGCGTCCACATGCCAACGGTCGCCCCGAAGCCGAGCGCGAGATCACCGCCCCGCAACACGCTCGCGCCGAGCGCCCGGAGCACCGGGATGGCGATGGCCAGCAGGACGGCCAGTGCAGCGAGCGCAGCGGCGTACATCGCCAAGAACCCCGGCAGCGAAACCGATGGAGCGGCTTGGGCAACGAGTGAAGGGAGCATGGAGGCATATGCTAGGAGCGCTCATGCACGATGGCTTTGCCAAGATCCCCGCGTGTCGCAGCACGCTGCGCACGCTGGCTGACCTGACCAAGTTCAGGCTCAACGCCCTCGTGGTGCTCACCACGGCGGCGGGATTCGTGGTGGCCGGAGCCATGCCGGGGGCGACTCGCTCGTGGGCCGTGCTCGGATGGTGCGTGCTCGGGACCGCATGTGCCGCGGCCAGCGCGGCGATCCTGAACCAGGTCCTTGAGGCAGGACCCGATGCGCGCATGCAGCGCACGGCGGCACGGCCCCTGCCGACCGGTCGGGTCCGGCGCGTGAGCGCCTGGGTCATGGCCCTCGTCCTCGGCTATGCGGGCTTCGCGGTCTTGGCGAGCTTCGTCAACCTGCTGGCCGCGGGGCTCGCTGTCGGCAACATCGTGCTGTACGCCGCCATCTACACACCACTCAAGCGACACACCACGCTCAACACGATCGTGGGCGCCGTCACCGGCGCACTGCCCCCGATGATCGGCTGGGCGGCTGCCACGGGCGAGCTCACGGCCGGAGCATGGGTGATCGGCTCGGTGCTCTTCCTCTGGCAGATGCCGCACTTCCTCGCCCTCGCCTGGATGCTCCGCGACGACTACGAGCGCGGTGGTTTCGCCATGCTGCCCTCGCGCGATCCCGATGGTGCGCTCACCGCGGCGGCGAGCCTGGCCACCAGTCTGCTGCTGGTCCCGGTTGCGCTGCTCGGCGTGCACGTCGGTGCAGCGGGATTCGGGTTCGCACTGGTGGCCCTGGTGGCGGGATCGGCGCTCGCGCTGCTATCGCTTCGATTCCTGCAGGAGCGCAGCCACGCTCGGGCGCGCACGCTGTTCCTCGCCAGCCTTGCCTACCTTCCCATCGTGCTCGGCGCCATGTGCATCGATCGAGGCGCCGTCTCCATCGAAGCCTCGCTGCGCGGCGGTGCAGCGAACGTGCCGCTCACGCCGATGCCGGAACCCCCCAAGGGGGCACCGCTCGATGCCTGATGCCCCTGCGACGAACCGCGCCGGGCTTGGGCTGGCCGTGCCGATCGCGCTCGCCGCCATCGGCACGATCGCCGTGCTCGGCTTTGCGCTCGCGGGCCTGCTCTCAGGCCAGCGCCCGCTCGGTGACGGTCGCGATCCTGCGACCTATGGCTTCGATCTCTCGGGTCTCGCCTCGGTCCCCGGCGTCGTCAGCGGCAGCGGCAATCCCCGTGATTTCCTGCAGCCGCTCACGGTCACGACCACCATGCCGGGCGACACGATGGCCGACTGGAACGCCGCCCAACGCACGAAGTACGTGGTGAGCACGGACCGTGTCGTGGGGCTCACGATCGGCGGCGAGTCGCGCGCATGGCCGCTGAGCGTGCTGAACGTGCATGAAGTCATCCACGACACGCTCGGAGGCGTGCCGATCGCGGTGACGTACAGCCCCCTGTGCGACTCCGCGGTCGTCTTCGACCGGCGTGTGGCCGGCACGACGATCGAGTTTGGGATCAGTGGCCTCGTCCTCGATTGCAATCTGCTGCTCTATGACCGCGGCGGCGAGGGCCATGTGCCATCGCTCTGGTCGCAGCTGGGCCTGCGAGCGGTGAGCGGCCCGCGCTCCGGTACGGAGCTCAAGCCGATCCCGGGCGTGCGCATCGAGCCTTGGAAAGACTGGCTCGCCGCCCACCCCACCACCACGGTGCCAACGCCCGACGAAGCGATGCGCAAGCGCATCAAGGCCACGAGCTACGAGCGCTACTGGCTTGCAGGCAAGCCCATGTTCGAGATCGCGCGACCCGCACCGACCGGCGACGGCCTGCCGCGGACCATGGAGCGCATCGTGGCCACGCTCCAACCGAGTGGCTCGTGGCTGGTCACGCCGCCATCGGCCGCGCCCAGCGATGGTGTGCAGATCCCCTGCTTGTGGTTCGCCTGGCATGCCTTTCACGGCGACCAATCGACCCTGCAGGGCTTCGATGCACTGGCCCCGCGCTGACGCGGGCCCTCAGTCGAACGAGCCGACCCACAGCGTGGCGTACAGCGCGAGCCAGATCACGCCCAGCGTGTGCCAGTACATCGTGCACTTCGTGAGGCCAAGCACGGCCTCGCGATGATCGTGCGAGCGCACGACCCGCATGATCACCACGTACATCGCGCCCAGCCCCCCGAGCACGTGCAGCGCATGCAGCGCCGTGAGTACGTAGAACGTCCAGGCGTACAGGCTGTCCTGCAGCGGCAACGCACGCCACATCTGGCTCCAGCTCAGCCCCTGCACCGCCACGAACGCCCAGCCCAGGGCGAAGGTCGCCCAAGCCGACGTGACCGCGCGATCGTCATGGTTGGATCGCGATGCAGCCAGCGAGCGCTGCATGGTCCAGCTCGACGCCGCGAGGAGCAGCGTGCTCAGGATCAACTCCCGTGGCAGCCCAGGCGAGCCATCCGGGCGCCAACCGGACTCATCGCCCGTGCCCAGCCGAACGACGAGGTACGCCAGCATCGTGGCCACGAACACCATGGCGATGACCACCAAGAAGAGCCACATGCCCAGCAGCCCCGCGCTCGAACGCGCCTGAGGCGTCGCAAAGGGCTCTCGTGCTGGATCGCTGATGGGCATGCTGGGTGAGGGTAGGCATCAACGACGAGGCGGACCGCCTGGGGTCCGCCTCGAGGAACTGCACGGGGTGTGACCGACCGTCACGGAAGGTCAGGGCTCTTCTGCGCCGCGATCGGCGCATTGGGCGCATCCTTGTCGAGGACCGCCTGCACATCGACTGGATTGCCGACGTACTGCGACTCGCGGTACTGACTGGTATCCATCAGGCAGAACGCCATCATGAGCACCACGAACAGGATGCCGCTCAGGAAGATCAGCTGGTTGAACGGGCGGTCCCAGCGCAGGTGCATGAAGAACAGCGACACAAGCGTGGCCTTGAGGCCAGCGATCGCGAGCGCCACGAGCAGGTTCGCCTCGCCCAAGTCGACGTAGCGGATCGCAACCGTGATCACGGTCAGCACGATCAGCGCGCCGCCGGTCGCGAAGAGGATCCACGGGGCGACGAGGTGGCCGACGAGCGGCTGCCCGTCATGGCCTGCATGGCCGTGGCCAGAGGTGGTGTGTGCGTGTCCCATGGTTCAGTCGATGAGGTAGAAGAGCGGGAAGAGGAAGATCCACACGAGGTCGACGATGTGCCAGTACAGGCCCACGAGGTCGACCGGGGTGTAGTACTTGGGGCCGAACTCGCCGCGCCCCGCGCGCACGATCAGCCAGCCAATCACGCCCATGCCGATGAGCACGTGGATCCCGTGCAGGCCGGTCATGGCGTAGTAGATGGCGAAGAAGAGGTGCGTGTTCGGAGGCATCGTGGCATCCTGCAGGTGCAGGGCCTCGTCGCCGTGGGTCGCGGGATCGGCCGCATGCTCGGCGGCCTTCGCATCGACGACGGCAGGCGCCATGCCGGTGGGGCCCTCGGCCGGCGGGGCGATCGCGGTCTGCTCGCCAGCGGGCATCTGCACGAACGCCGGAGCCGCTGCCTGCTGGGCAGCCACCGTGCCTGCCGACATGGTCGTCTGCGCAGGAGCGAGCGGGACCGGGGCCTTCGACGTGAGCTCGGCCTGCTGCAGGCCGCCATCGTCGGTCACGGGCTTGTAGAAGCCCTCGCCCCAAACCAGGTGCACGTGGAACTTGTGCGTGTACTCGAAGTACTTGATGACCATGAACCCGGCGGCGCCGGCCATGGTCAGCCACAGGCACAGGACCAGCGCGGCCTTGCGGCCGGTCTGCGCGAAGTACACGCCCATCGCCATCGTGAGGCTGCTCAGGATGAGCACGCCGGTGTTGATGCCGCCCATGGTGGTGTCCAGGTACGCGCTCGCGTACTTGAAGACCTCGGGGTAGCGGTTGCGGAGCACCGCATACGCCACGAAGAGGGCTCCGAAGAAGAGCACTTCGGTCACGAGGAAGACCCACATGCCGAGCTTGGCGCTGTCGAACTGCTGCGCAGGCGTCTCGAAGTGGTGCGCGAGGAACGGGTACTCGGCGTTGTGGTGGCCATGGCCACCGCCATGGTCATCATGACCCTTGGCTGCGTGGTGGTCGCCGGCGGATGCGTGTGCGCTCATCGGTTCAGGCCTTTGCCGCTGGGGGCTTCACGGTGACGTAGCCCTCACCGCGCTCGTCCCAGTGCAGGTTGGAGAAGTCGTAGGGGTCGCCCACCTTGGGTGCCTCATGGAAGTTGTAGTAGGGCGGCGGGCTCGCGCACTCCCACTCGAGCGTCGCGCCGCCCCAGGGGTTGGCGGGCGCGCGCTTGCCGCTGACCAGGCTCTGCACCAGGTACATCGCGGTGAGCAGGAAGCCGCCGGCCATGATGTACGAGCCGATCGTCGAGATCACGTGGTAGATCTGGAACTCCGGCTGGTAGTCGTAGTAGCGGCGCGGCATGCCGTGGCTGCCGAGCATGAACTGCGTGAAGAAGGTGACATTGAAGCCGATGAACACGAGGGTGCAGGCGATCATGCCGAGCTTCTCGTTGTACATGCGGCCGGTCATCTTCGGCCACCAGTGGTGCAGGCCGCCGACCATCGCGATCAGGGCGCTGCCCATCATCACGTAGTGGAAGTGCGCCACCACGAAGTACGTGTCGTGCAGGTGGACATCGGTGTTGAGGGTGGCCAGGTGCAGGCCGGTGAGCCCGCCGATCGTGAACAGGATCAGGAAGGCCAGCCCGTACAGCATGGGCGTGTTCAGCGAGATCGAGCCCTTGTAGAGCGTGCAGATCCAGTTGAAGACCTTGACCGCGCTGGGGATGGCCACGCTGAAGGAAATCGCCGAGAAGAGCGTGTTCATCAGCGAGCTCTGGCCGCTGGTGAACATGTGGTGGCCCCACACGAGGAAGCTGAAGATCGCGATGGCGACCGAGCTGAAGGCGATGAAGCGGTAGCCGAAGATCTGGCGGTGGCTGTGGACGGCGATGATCTCGCTGATGATGCCCATGGCCGGCACGATCATGATGTAGACCGCCGGGTGGCTGTAGAACCAGAAGAAGTGCTGGTAGAGCACCGGGTCGCCGCCCATGGCCGGGTTGAAGATGCCGATGTTGGCGATGCGCTCGACCGCAACGAGCGCCAGGGTGATCGCGAGCACCGGGGTCGCCAGGACCTGGATCAGCGCGGTCGAGTAGAGCGCCCACAGGAAGAGCGGCATGCGGAACCAGGTCATCCCTGGCGGACGCAGCTTGTGGATCGTCACGATGAAGTTCATCCCCGTGAAGATGCTCGAGAAGCCCAGGATGAACACGCCCACGATGACGGGCACCACGCCACCGGCGGTGGTGGTGGTCGAGTACGGCGTGTAGAAGGTCCAGCCGGTGTCGAACGAGCCCATCACCAGGCTCACCACGGTGCAGACCGCACCCGCGATCCAGAGGTGGTAGCTGAACAGGTTCAGCCGCGGGAACGCCACGTCCTTGGCGCCCAGCATGACCGGCAGCACGAAGTTGCCCAGCGCCGCCGGGATGCTCGGGATGATCACCAGGAACACCATCACCGCGCCGTGCAGGGTGAAGAAGTGGTTGTAGGTGTCGGCGTCGATGAAGGTGCGGCCCGGCGTGAGCAGCTCGGTGCGCACGAGCAGCGCGAAGATGCCGCCCACGAGGAACGACAGCAGCACGCTCGCCGTGTACATCACGCCGATGCGCTTGTGGTCGAGCGTCAGGATCCACGACAGGAAGCCCTTGTCGTGCGTCAGGTAGTTGTCGCTCTCGGGCGTGTCGTAGGTCGGGGCCGCGGGGCGGGCTGGCAGGGTCGTCATGTCTGGTACCTCGTGTGTCTCGGGTGGTTGCTCAGGTGGTGGCGGGGCTCAGTTCGCGCTCGCGGTCGGCGCCGCCGCCGGGGGCGTCTTGAGCCATGCTCCGGTCTTGGGGTCGAACTCGTCGAGCTTCTTCATCATGCCGATCAGGGCATCGATGCCCTTGTCGTTGATCTGGCCCTTGAAGGTGGGCATCACGTTGCCGAAGCCCTGGACGAGGTGCTCGCCGGGGTTGTAGATGCTGGCACGGATGTAGTCCTCGGCGGTGGCGTACTGCTTGCCCGCGCCGATCAGGCCCGAGTAGGTCGAGCCGTCGGCGAACGCGCCGTTGCTGCCCTCGCCGCCGGTCACGCGCGCCCAAATCCCCTTCCAGCTCGGCCCGATGCCCTTGGTGCCGTCGAGCGAGTGGCACTGCACGCAGCGCGCGTAGAGCTTCGGCCCGGCCTTCCAGTAGAGCTCCTCCTCGGGGATCTCCTCGAGCCAGTTGGCCTGCTTGGTGGTCCACGCGTCGAACTGCTCCTGCGGCAGCACGTAGACGCGGCGATTCATGTTGCTGTGGCCGGTGCCGCAGTACTCAGTGCAGAACAGGTGGTGGCCGTCCGTCGGCTGGTCCATGCCGGTGGGGAAGTCGCTCTGGAACCACAGGTAGGTGTAGCGCCCCGGCACCAGGTCCTGCTTCACGCGGAACGCCGGGATGTAGCAGGAGTGCAGCACGTCGCTGGCGCGCATGACCAGGCGCACCGGCTTGCCGGCCGGGATCACCAGGTCATCCGACTGCGCGCCGTTGGGGTACTTGAACTGCCAGCCCCACTTGTACGCCGTCACGTTGATGTCGTAGCTCTCCTTCGGCGGCGTGCGCACGTCGAGGTAGCCCTTGAAGCCGAAGACGAACAGCACGATGCAGATGAGCAGCGGGCCGACGGTCCAGGCCAGCTCGAGCGGGCCGTTGTGGTCGGGGCCGTCGGTGCGGAACTTCGTGCCGACCTTGTGGCGGTACTTCCAGACGAAGTACACCGTGAGCACGGTGTTCAGCACCAGGAACGCCCACATGATGAGGTTGATCCACCACATCATCGAGTCGACGTTGGATGCGTGCGCGCTCGCGCCGGTCGGCATCCAGAAGGTGGGCGGGGTCGGGCCGTCGGCGGCCTGGGCCAAGGTGAGCATGGTCAGCATGGACATCATGGGAATCTCGTCGGGTTCAGCAGGCCGCCGCCGCGGGCGGCTGGAGTCGTCGGGCGCGCCGTTCTCGCAGCAGGGCCAGGCCGACGGCCGCGACGATCGCGACCACGGTCAGCGCTCCACCGAGCTTCACGAGACGGAACACGAAAGGCACGTAGGAATTCGTCGAGGCGTCGTACTGGAAGCACCAGAGCATGACGCGATCCATGCTGCTGCCGATGGTGCCTTCGCTGCCTTCGACCAAGGAGAGCCGGAAGGTCTCGGACGGGAAGCGCACGCCATGCAAGTAGCGCGTGATCACGCCCTTGGGCGACACGACGATCATGCCACCTGGGTGCGAGTAATCGCCGTTGTCGAGGAGCTTGAAGCGGAAGCCGACCGCCTCCGCGAGTGCGTGGGTCGACTCGACGGGACCGGTCAGGAAGTGCCAGCCCTTCTCGGATCCCTTGCGGCCGTACTCGGCCACGTAGCCAGCCTTCTTCGCGCGCGCGAGTTCGGCATCCTCCGAGGGGTTGATGCTCACGGCGACGACGTCGAACTCGCTGCCGACCGTCCAGTCGATGCCTTGCAGGCCACGCACGGCCTCGTTCAGCACCAAGCTGCACATCATCGGGCACTTGAAGTACCCGAGGTGGATGAGCAGAGGCCGGCCGGGCTTGAGGAGGTCGGCCAGCGTCACGCTGGTGCCATCATCGTCGGTGAACCGAAGGTCCAACGGGACCGTCTCGCCGAGGTGCTCGACGAACTCGACGCCCTCGAGTTCCTTGGGAAGCTCATTGCTCAGCGCGGCCGACTCGCCCGGTGCCAGCACCGGGCCGCTGCCCTGCCCTGCGGCCACAGCGGGCAGCATCGATGCTGCAGCGAGGGCGAGGATGGCGAGTCGGATCTTCACGGTGAAACAGTAGGAGCGGTCAGGGGTTGGCGGCCGCAGGAACGGCGGGTGCCGGCGCCGCGGAGGGCTTGATGCCCTCGGCCACCAGCGCCTCCATGGCCTTCTCGACCGGGATGCGGATCGTGGTGCGTTCCTTGCCTGCCGCGTCGGTCATGGTGTACCTGCCGTAGCCGGACAG
>JAGWXC010000213.1 GCA_018970045.1 Planctomycetota bacterium
CAGCACGCGATCCGATCTGGCAGGCAGCCGTGACGATCGCCAACCAGGATGCCGCCAATGCGGGCGAGTCCTGCATCCGCTGCCACTCGCCGCAATCGTTCCTGAGCGGGACCTCGGCCGGAGGCGAGATCGATGACCTGACCGTGGATGACCTCGACGGCATCAACTGCAACTTCTGCCACCGCTTGGTCGATCCGCAACTTTCGACGACCGACGACGCGCAGGGCTACCCCGGCAACGCCGACCTGACGCCCGACCCCGAGATCCTCGCGCAGCTGGTGGCTGCGGGAACGCACCCGGTCGGCGCGGGGACGTCGAGCCAGTTCGTGGTTGCACCGCAGGACGTTCGCCGCGGGCCGTATGACGACGTGCCGCAGAACTTCCACGGCAACGTCGAACTCGTGTACTCGCCGCTGCACACCAAGGGCGAAGCGTGCGCCAGTTGCCACGATGTGAGCAACCCGATCGTGAACAAGCAGGGCAATGCCTATGTGCCCAACGCCATGGGCACGGCACACCCCACCGGCAATCCGGCCGACATGTTCCCGGAACACCGGACCTACAGCGAATGGAAGATGAGCCAGTTCGCCACCACCGGGGTGACGTTCGCCGACAACCGCTTCGGCGGCAATCACCCCACCGGCGTGATCAAGTCCTGCCAGGACTGCCACATGCCGCGCCAAGTTGGGGCAGGCTGCATCTTCTACGACCCGTCCTACGGCGGGACGCCCGAGCAGCAGCGTGACGACATCGGGCAGCACTCGTTCGCAGGCGCGAACTCGTGGGTCGTGCGTGCGGTGCGCGCCCAGCTCGGTGCCGAGGATGCCGACTTCTACGGACTGACTCAGGACCGCGTCGACACAGCCATCGCCCGCAACGTGCAGATGCTGCGCGACGCGAGCGACATGACGCTCACCCAGCAGGGCAGCCAGCTCAACGTGCGCATCACGAACCAGTCGGGCCACAAGCTCCCCACCGGAGTGGGCAGCGGTCGACGAGCGTGGATCAACGTGAAGTTCCTCGCCGCCAATGGATCGGTCGTCGCCGAGCGCGGTGCGTATGACCTGGCCACGGCCGCGTTCGATGGCAGCGACACGAAGGTCTACGAGAAGCGCGCCTCGATCGATGCCGCCATGTCGGCCCTCTCGGGCCTGCCGGAAGGCGCTCCCTTCCACGGCGCGCTCTCCAACCGCACGGATTTCGACAACCGCATCCCGCCGCGTGGCTTCACGAACGCCGGCTTTGCGTCGGTCCAGGCTTCGCCCGCGGGCTATTCGTACGCCGACGGCCAGCACTGGGACGACACGCTCTATGCGATCCCGGCGGGGGCGACCAAGGCCGTGGTCACCTTCTATCACCAGACCACGACCAAGGAATACGCAGAGTTCCTCCGCGATGCGAACGTGACCGACCAGCGCGGTCAGGTGGCCTACAACCTGTGGGTGCAGTTCGGTCGCAGCGCCCCGGTCGACATGGACAGCGCGATGATCGATCTTGCGCCAGCCAACCCTGCCGACCTCGATGGCAGCGGCCTGGTGGATGGCGCTGACCTTGGCATCCTGCTCGCGAACTGGGGCCAGTCAGGCCAAGGTGACATCGATGGCGATGGCGTGGTGAGCGGCTCTGACCTCGGCATCCTGCTGGCTGCCTGGGGCACCTGACTCCTGCAGCCAACGCATGAACGTGAAGAACGCACCCTCGCGGGTGCGTTCTTCGTTGGTGCGGGCTGCATCGCCGTTCAGCGCTTGGGAAGGCGCTTCATCAGGTCATCGACGGCCGCATCGAGCTGGGCATCCACGCCGGCGGCTTCGTCCTGCGGCAGCTGCGGCACCACGAGATCGGGCATGGCGCCATTGTTCTCCATGTCGGTGCCATCGAGCAGGTACCAGCCACGGAACGGCATGCGGCAGGTCGTGCCATCGAGCAGCGTGATGCCACCCGTGGAAATCACGCCGCCGTAGGTCTGCTGGCCCACCAGCGTGCCGCGCTTGATCGCCTTGAACGCATGCGCGGTGATCTCGGCGTTCGAGAAGCTCTTCTCGTTGCACAGCATGTTGGTGGGCAGAATGCAGCGCTGGATGAAGAGGCGATCCTGCGGGTAGCCCGTGGTGACCTTGCCATCGCCGCCTCGCGGAATCGTGTACGCGTGGGTCGGCGTGGCGAGCGACGCCATGAGCCGGTCCGCGGTCCATCCACCGCCGTTGTTGCGGACATCGACGATGAGTCCGTCGCGGCCGTAGCCGGCGGCATAGAGGCCGCGCTCGAAGTCATCGAGCGACGGCTGGTCCATGCCCTTGATGTGGATGTAGCCGATGCGGCCGCCCGAGCGCTCGTGCACGGCCTTCTCCATGCGCCGCCACTCGTTCTCGTACGACTGCGCCGACACCGAACCCGACATCGCCGGCACGATGAACGAATCGAAGGTCACCGTGCGGCCATCGGCGAGCGTGCGCTCGACGGTGAGTGCGGCCTCGCGGCCGGCGAGGCCCGGCAGGTGGCTCTCGAGCGTGCGGGTGAGATCGACGGGCTCGAACTCGACTGCAGTGATGACATCGCCCACGAGGAGCGGCACCTTGGCCTTGGCGGCGGGCATCTCGGGCAGCACGGTCTTGACCACGAAGCCCTTGGCGCCCGGCTCGACCCGAACGCCGAGTCGCCCCTGTGGCGGCAAGGACGATCCGGCGCGTTCACGCGGCGACCGGATGCCCAAGTGGCTCGCGTTGAGCTCGCCGAGGAATCGGTTCGCGACGTGGTCGAACTCCGCACCCGTGCGCGACTGGCACGCGAGCGCGTGGTAGCGCTTGGTGAGGGCATCCCAATCGAGCCCCTTCATGGTCGGGTGATAGAAGCCCTCGCCGATCGCACGAGCTGCTTCGAGGAACTTCTGGCTGTTGAGTTCGCGACGATCCACGCGGATGGTGCCATCGAGGTCGGTCGACTTGACCTCGCCGCCGGCGAGGCCGATCGTCGCGGCCTTGCCGGCCGACACGGCCACCGCCGCATCGCCCGCGAAGTTGAGCCCGAGCACGTTGCCGGAACCCGTGAGCTTCTTCGTGTCGGTGCCGTCGAGCTTCATCGTCTGCAGGCCGTCACCCGCGGAGACGAGGATGCGATCGCCAGCAGGCAGCAGCTCGAGGTTGCCCTCGTTGCCGGGCGCGCTCGTGATGCGGCGCACGCGAAGGTACGCATCGTCCAAGTCCCATGCGGGCATGGTGGCCTTCTTGGCTTCGTCCTTCTTCGGCTCGTCCTTCGCAGGCGCCGCGTCCGCAGGCTTGGCGGCCTCCGCGACCACGGGTGCGTCGGCCTTCGGCTCGGGCTTGGCATCGGCCTTCGCTTCGGCCGCGGCATCAGGCTTCGCCTCCGACTTCGCTGCCTCGGTGGGCTTGTCCTTTGCCTTCGCAGCCAGCGGCTTGCGCTTCTTCGCGGCTTCACCGGCATCCTTGAAGTACTGCTCGAGTTCGTGCTTGGGCAGCGACTCAAGTGAGCGGTCGAGGAAGACGTACCACGCGTCGAGCTCCTCGTTCGTGCGCTCGCTGAGGAACGCCAGCACCTTGCCATCGGCCGAGAAGCGCGGGCGCCCATCGTTGTCGGGATGGCGAGTGATGTTGACGGCGGGCTTGGAGAGGTCGCTCGGCACGATCCAGAGATCGCTGTTGAAGTCCATGTCCGACTGCGCGAAGCAGATCGCGGTCGAGTC
>JAGWXC010000013.1 GCA_018970045.1 Planctomycetota bacterium
TCGTGGATCGATGGCGAGACGTCGGTGTGCTCTACGGCAGCGATGAACCAGCGCTGCACCCGGCCGAACCGGTCGATCTTGAGCGAATGCTGCTCGACACCGTTCGCCTGATGGTCCACATGCCACGGCTCTTCAACACAACGGCCACGTGGCTGCATGCCTTCGGCGACCTCATCGCCAAGCACCGGCTTCGACGTCTGGTCGGGCACTCGTTGGACCCAAGCCTTCATCCGGCCCTCGGGGCGCTGCTCGACACCGCACAGCAAGGCCAGACGCCGCGGGAGTTCACGTCCGTCACGTCACGGCTGGCTCCGGCGGACCAGCCACGCTCGATCTTCGCGATCATGCAGCAGCATGAGGCCTTCGCGGTCCATGCCCAGCAGCGCACCGGTGCCATCGGTCGCCGGTGGCGGATCCACCTGATCGACGAGCCGTTGCGCCCCAAGGTGCTCCGAACAGCGCGCTGGATCATGGAGCGCCACCCCGACTTCGTGTTCCGTGCCGACGTCAAGGGTGACCTTCGCGCCTCGGTCATGGCTGCGCTCATCTTCGATCATGGCGCTGGAAGCAGTGAACTCGCGCTGGCAGCGGCGGCGGGTGGAAGTCGGGCTCAAGTCCGCAAAGCGCTCGATCACTTGGAGATGACCGGGCGCGTGGCCAGGCATCGATCGAAGGCCGGCACGCACATCGACGTGCTCAGGAGGACATGAGGGAATCCGGCACGCCCCGCACCACCTCCATGCAACGTGCCTGGCGACTCACTCCCCGCGCACGCTCGTGATCAAGGCCTGCACGCGATCGGTCCATGATGCGGCCATCGCCTCGAGATCGATGGGCGCCTTCGGCGTGATGCTGCCCAGGGGTGGCATGGTCTCCACGGTCGCGGCGTCGGTGCCCGACACGAACGGCGTGGCGCCGACCGCATCGCGCTCGTCGGCGAGTTGCTCAAGCACGTCGATCGTCACGCCGCCGTCGTCGACCAGCTCGCCCGCCGGCAGGCGATCGGCTTCGCGCGTGACGGTGGGGCTCATCACGGCCAGGACATACGCGACGCCATTGGCACCGAGTCGCTGGCCAGACGCCTTGCGCGCCGCAGCAAGCTCGGGCGCCTGCTTCGGCGGCGACCAGCGGCGCACGATCACGTCGACATCCCACGCCAGGGACTTCGGCAACTTCAGTCCTCCATCGAGCAGAGCGGTCAGCGACTCGGCCAGCGACGTGCGGGCCGTGGCATCCATCCGCGGATCGGCAAGGATCCCCGGCATGGACTCGGCCAGGTCGTCCAGCAACAGACTCGCGAGCAGCGATCCTGCAAGGCAGCATGAGTCGCGCGCCTGCACGACCATGCGCACGCAGCCCTGCACGACACGGGGCAGGTCTTGGCCCACGTCGTGCTGCGCGCGAAGCAGCACGGCACGGGCAGCACCACGCGCGAGCGCGACATGATCGAGTGCCAGGGTCGGCCGTCCGCGCTCGCGACCGGCAACCTCGCAGCGGCCTGCGACCCATCCACGCTGCATCGCACCGTCCACGACGCGCGAAAGCTGCTCGAGCGGCCGCAGCACGCGCTTGGCGTCCTCGGCATGGCCGACGGAGCGAAGGAGCTCGAGGGCGACCTGCTCATCCTCGGGGATCGCAGCCACGGCACGGCCCGCCTGCACGTAGAAGATCATCGCGTCGACGAAGTCGCTTGGCCGGGCCTTGACCTCGGCGATCGTGCGCAGCCTGCCGGTGATCTCCTGGAGCGCGGCTCGGTTGCGCTGCATCGACTCCCACATCGCATCCCATGAGGGCATGAGCGTGCGTGCAAGTGAACCGTCGGGAAGATCCTCGAGTTCCTTCGTCAGGCCATCGAGGATCGCGCGACCCTTGGCCGGGTCGGGCTCCGAAAATGCGGCGGCGGCTCGGCCGTAGAACCCATCCATCACCTCGAGCTCGCGCTTGATGGACTCGTCATCGGCGATCTCGACTGGGGTCTGCGGGTCCACGATCGCCAGGGCCTCCTTCGCCGATTCGGCGTCCTTGAGGCTGGCGCGCATGAGTTCCATCTCGCCGCGCATCGCTTCGGCGCAGCCCAGCGCAGCAGGATCGGTCATCGAGCCGAGGGTCTCGGCCAACTCGCCGGCGGCTGCCGGCGTGATCAGGCCAAGGTCCATCAGGTCCTCGGTGCATGTCGCGGCCTGCATGGTGATGCCTGAACCCACCAAGGAACTGATGACCACACGGTCACCGGCGAGGTCGCGCGCGAGCTCGGTCTGCAACGTGATCAGGCGCAAGGCCTCACGGCCATCGCCGCGGCTCATGGCCCACTGCGCCGCCGCGCCAAGCAGCCGGGCACCCTGACGCTGCTGCGCCAGATGCGGCAACAGCATGCCGAGGCCCGCGGAACGATCGAGCTCGAAGTCGCACCGATCCGCCGCGGCACCTCGCGCCAGCGCATCGATCGCCGGGCGCAGCGACTCCATCATCCTGCCCGCGCGGTCGAGCCACGCTGGATCCCAGGTCCGCCACTGCGATGGATCCACGAGCTCGGACTGGATGAAGAGTTGGTCCTCGTCGCTGAACCGCAGCTCGCTCGCACGGCGATACCACGTGGCGGCATTCGATTCATCCGGGGCCGGCGCCGCATTCTGCGCAGCGAAGGCGGCCATGGTCAGGGCGATGGCGCAGAGCATGCGCGCAGGCTACGCGGCGCGGTCGCTCAGCCGGTCCAGTTTCCCAAGAGCACACCGAGGTCGGCACCGTCGGTCGTTCCATCGGCGTTCAGGTCGCCAGCCGCCGTGCCCCAGCCTCCAAGCAGCACGCCCAAGTCGGCGCCATTCACGAGACCATCCCCGGTGAAGTCACCGATGATCGCCTCACACGCGTCGAGAATCCCATTGGCGTTGGCATCGCCACCGGACTGCGCGATCTGGCATCGATCCGCCACGCCGTTCTGGTCGCAATCGGATCCGAACCGCCACACGCGCGCAGCGCCCGTGATGGAGGACGACTCGACCGACTCACTCGCGCCGATGATCGCCAGGTCGCGCACGATGGCGACGCTCTCGCCCACGCTCACGCGACCGACCTCGATGGGCGCACTGCCGATCGGCCACTCGTAGGCGCGCACGCCCGAAGCCAGCGTGGCGAAATCCTGCTGCGCCACGAGCACGCGACCGCCCGCCATCGCCACGCCGTTGCCGAAGCGCGCGCCTTGCGCGGTCGGGCCACTCAGCACTGGACCTGCCTGCCAATCACCGTCAACGCGTCGCCACGTGAAGACCGCGCCCTGGCGCTCGCCCTGCTGCGGCGCACCTGCGGCGACGAGCGAACCGCTGCAGGCGACCGCGTGTCCAAGCCGAGCATCGGGATCAGCGATCGGTTCGAGATCGCTGCCGATGCGCTCCGGTGCGGACCACGTCGATCCATCGCGCATGGACACCCACACCTGCCCCGCACCCGCCGACGCGTATGGCGCACCGATGACCAGCATGGGGCCATCGATGGCGAGCGACCAGCCGAAGTAGCCGAGCTCGCTCGCTGCCGACGGAACCAGCCGCTGACGGAAGGTGAACTGGCCATTGGCCTGCTGTTCATACACATGCACCGCACCGCCACCCGCGGGATCGCTGCCTTCACCCGGCGCGCCGATCGCGAGCCATGGACCTGCCATCACCACGCTCGAGCCGAATCGACCACTGGCCACGAGCGCCGTCGACTGCAGCACCTGCACCTGTGACCACGTCGAACCAGTTCGCTTGAAAACATACGCCGCACCGGCGCTGTTGAGCCCGCTCACGTCACGACCGAGCGCGCCGACGACGGCCCATTCCCCGGAGAGCGCCACCGCGCTGCCGAACTGATCGTTGCTGACTGCAGCACCGTGACGCAACGTGGCCTGGCGTACTGGACGATCGTTGGCGATCGTCCAGACCTCGGCCAGGCCCACATCGACCGTTGGCGAGTTCTCGCCTGGCGAACCGACGATGAAGCCCACGCCATCGGTCGCCACGACGCGGCCGAAGAGATCACCGCTGATGCTCTGTCCGCCGGGGGCATTCATGAGGAACCCCGCGCTGCACGCGGCCGTGCCACCTGCGCACGAACCTTGTGCCGGCAGGTCGCATGCATCGAGCCGACCATTGCCGTTGCAATCGCTTGCCCGGCCCTGCGCGATGTCCTGCACATCGACGCGTCCGTTCGCATCGCAATCGCCGAGCAGCGTGTCCGGCACCGCGCACCGGTACGACGAGATCGCCGCCAGCGTCTCGCTGATCGTTCGCGCGTTGTGTGCACCCTGCGTCGATCCCCCCGGCTCGACGCCGGTCGCTGCACCCTGGAAGCTCACGTTGGGATTCGAGAAGTGATCGATGCGAGCACCAGGCGCATAGGCCATCACCGTTCGATACGTCGTGCCATTGGTGCCTGCGAATCGCCATCCGACGCTGTAGGAGAAGATGCCACCACCCGTGCAGCCGCCGCCATCGCCCGACGCGTGGCAGCACCCCATGTTGTGACCGAGTTCGTGGGCGAAGGTCTGGCTTGCCAGGCACGACTGCGCCGTCACACTGAAGCCCGTGCCCGACGCGCCCGGGTCGTTGTACGGCATCAGGTAGGCGATGCCACAGTACTCGCCGCTGGTGCGGATCATGGCGACGAGGTCGGCGCCGCAGGCGTTGCGCAGGTCGTGCACGTCATCGAGGATGCCGTCGCCCTGCGCCGCCAGGCTCGAGAGGTCGCTGCCGAAGTCCTGCTCGGCGTAGTTGATCTCCATGCGCAGCACGTTGCGCAGCCGCGCGGCCAGCCCTGAGTTGATGTAGGCCGTGTTCGACGAGGCGACCGCGAGATCACACAGCGCGTTGAGCTGGTTCGCGCCTCCAGCCTGCGTGCGCGCCGCAGGTGTGGTCAGGATGAGCACATCCACGCGATCGCCGTCGGGGCATCCACCGGCGAGCGAACCATCCTGCGGTGCGGTGCCTGCGAGCGCCGTTCCGTCAACGGACCCGGCACAGGCGCGCGATCCCTCCTCGGGGATCGGCATCCACTCGATGGGACCATCTGCACGACCAAGGGCCTGACGCCGATCGCCACTCGGCAGGAGCGCTGCACCGGCGACCAGTCCATCGCGCTCGACGAGCGTGAGCGTGATGGATCGCTCGGCATGCTTCGCCCAGCGGTATCGCGCGACGCCGGGTTCCGCGTGCTCGGCCACGGCCTCGAACGCGATCCCATCGACCACACAGGAGGGTGGCAGATCCGCGAGCGCAACAAGGCCAAGCAGCAGGGTGGGGATCGTGGGCATCGGTCAACGATAGACCGCGAACCGGGGTGAGCGAAACGCTGGCTCCCAGTTCAGTGCACGCACGGCGCGACCTCGGACCGGATCGGCCACACGCGAACGCCCGGGATCATGCCATGATGTCGCGGACGACCGATCCGTGGACATCCGTGAGCCGGTAATCACGGCCCGCATGGCGATAGGTCAGTTGCTCGTGATCGATGCCCATCAGCGCAAGGATCGTGGCGTGCATGTCGTGCACATGGACTTTGTCTCGCTCGGCGTACCAACCGTAGTCATCGGTCGCGCCATGGGAGAAGCCCGGCTTCACGCCGCCGCCGGCCATGAACCACGTGAACCCATGAGGGTTGTGGTCGCGGCCATCCTCGCCGCCCTGTGATGCCGGTGTGCGGCCGAACTCGCCGCCCCAGACCACGAGCGTTTCCTCGAGCATGCCGCGGCTCTTGAGGTCGCGGATCAATCCGGCGATCGGCAGGTCGACCTCGCTCGCGTTCTGCGTGTGGCCCTTGCGCAGGTCGCCGTGCTGATCCCACTTGTACGAGTGCGTGCACTGGATGAAGCGCACGCCGGCTTCGGCGAACCGGCGCGCCAGCAGGCACTGGCGCCCGAAGTCCTCGGTGTTCTTCTCGTCGATCCCGTAGAGCTTGAGCGTGGCGGCCGACTCGCCCTTGGTGTCGGTGACCCACGGCGCCGCGGCCTGCATGCGGAACGCGAGCTCGAACGCCTCGATGCGGCCTTCGAGCGACGCACCGCCGCCGCTCCGTTCCATGTGCTCGCGATTGAGCTGCTGCAGCAGGTCCAGCTGCGCGCGCTGCACATCACCGGGTACGCCGGCCATCATGTGGTCGAACTGCGCCTGGCTCGAGGGGATCCCGGTCTTGCCGAACGGCGTGCCGTGGTACGCGGCCGGCAGGAACGCGCTGGAATAGTTGTTCACGCCGCCATGGCCGAGCGTGGGGCTGATCGTGATGAAGCCCGGCAGGTCCTGGTTCTCGCTGCCGAGACCGTAGGTGATCCACGAGCCCATGCTCGGGCGCACGAAGTTCTCGCTGCCGGTGTGGATCTTGAGCAGCGCCGCACCGTGCGCCGGGTTCGAGCCATGCAGGCTCTTCACGAAGCAGAGTTCGTCGACGACCTGCGCAACGTTGGGAAAGAGCTCGCTGACCCACGCGCCGCTCTGGCCGTACTGGCGGAACGCCCAGGGGCTGCCAAGCAGGTTGCCGGTCTCGGCGAACTGCACGCGCGGCTTGGCCTGCGGAAACGGCTTGCCATGGTCGCGCTGCAGCAGTGGCTTGTAGTCGAAGGTGTCCACCTGCGACGGGCCGCCGTGCATGAAGAGGAAGATCACGCGCTTGGCGCGCGCGGGCGCGTGCGGCAGGCGCGGTGCCAAGGGCCCCGTGCGCGATGGATCGACCAGGTCAGGCCGGCCATCGGCCCATGCGCCGCGTCGCAGCAGCTCATCGCCCAGAAGCCCCAGCAGCGCGACCTGCCCGAACCCGCTGGCGCAGGACTGGAGCATGGCGCGCCTCGTCACGGCGCTCTGGCGATGGCCACAGAACATGCACGGAGGGTAGCCGCGCTCGGCGCCGCGTCGAGCGGGAAGACCCGAATCAGCGCAGGTTCACTCGATCCCTCGATGAGTGGATCACTCGATCGTGATGAATTCGCTGCTGGCCAGAATGACCTGCGCATAGAGGCCCCACGCGGCATCCTCGCCAAGCGCTGCCTGGCTCGCCACAAAGGCCAGCGCGGCGTTCGCCTCGCTCGCGGTCGGCTCGCGGCCGAGCGCCATGCGATACGCCTCCTGCACCATCGCGTGACCTTGGTGCTCGGCCTGCTGCGGCGGTACGCAGGCTGCGGCAGCGAGCACTCGTTCGCGAAGCCGCTTCGCCCACGCTCGGCTCTCCTCGTGCACGAAGGGACTGTTGAGCATGAACAGCGCCTGCGGCGCGATCACCGTCTGCGCGCGCGCATCGACCGTCACGCTCGCATCGGTGTAGTCGAAGATCCCGAAGAAGCCGAAGAGCGCGTTGCGGATCACCGGCAGGTAGAGGCTCCTGCGTGGCGCGCCGTACTGCGCGCCGTTGGCGCTCTGGTCGTTCGTGACGTACTCGAAGTTGCCGCTCGCCAAGAGCGAGCCACCCATCGTTCGGTCGAGCGAACCACTGACCGCGAGCACGCTGTCGCGGATCGCCTCGGCCTCGAGCCGGCGCGGCGTCCACCGCCAAAGCAGGCGATTCTCGGGGTCGATGGCGCTGGCGATCGCATCGGGCGACGACGAGCGCGTGTAGGCGTCGGAGTTCATGATCTGTCGATGCAGCCGCTTCAGGTCCCACCCGTGGCGGATGAAATCGCGCGCGAGCCAATCGAGAAGATCAGGATGCGAGGGCTTGCCGCCGCGCGTACCGAAGTCGCTTGGTGTCTCGACGATGCCGCGGCCGAAGTGCCAGTGCCAGACGCGGTTCACGAAGACGCGTGCGGTCAGCGGGTGCTCGTCATCCACGAGCCACTGCGCGAGCTCGAGCCTGCCGCTGGATCGTTCGGGAATCCGGGGAAGGTCGGTGCCCCTGGAGAGCGGCTGCGGCGCACCCCGCGCCACCTTCGGGCCAGGCGCCACGGTGTGGTCGCCGCGCACGTGCACCGCGAGGTCGCCTGGCTTCTCCTGTTCGGTCACGGCCAGCACCATCACAGGCGGGTTGGGCATGGCACCGGCAAGGCGATCGCGCTCCGTGACGAGTCGAGCGATCAGCGCGCGATCGTCTGCGTGGCGTTCCGATTCCAACAGAGCGACCACGGCGAAGGGACCGCCGGGACCGAACAGCGCCGCGCGGTCGGCTTCGAGCGAGGGGTCATCCAAGCGCTCGCGCGGATCGACCGATGGACCATCGGCGAAGAGCGCGTTCCACGCCACCGAGGCTGCTTGCGCGCGAATGGCCAGATCAGTCGCGAGCTCGCTGCGATCGCGCATGGGGCCATGCAGCTCACCGCGCCACTCGGCAAGCCACGGCTCACGGTCGAGTGCATTGCGCACCTGCACGAGCAGCGCGGCCGGAACGGCGAGTTCCGACGCCCGCGCAACCGATGCCTCGATGCGTCGATCCGCACGACCGACCGGCACCAGCTCCACGCGATCGATGTGCGGGAAGGGGCCATCGCGCACGAGCGCGATCTCATGGTCGCCCGCCGTCAGTTCCAGCCTCGCGGCGACCTGCCACTGCTGCCCCTGCGGATGGAACGACCCGGTGTCCGCGCCCAGGGCATCTTGCGCCGCCGGCATGCCATCGAGTTCAACCTGGACCGGCCGGGCTTCATCGCTCGCTGCGCGCACGCGAAGCTCGTGCGGACCATCGACCTCGGCGCGCAGCCGCCAGGCCACACGGCCCACGCCCGGCGCGCCTGTGCGCACGACGCCGATGCCCACGCCCCAATGATCCCGATCGACGACGAGGCCCTGCAGCGCGGCACCGTCCTCGGCCTCAAGCGTGGGTGCGGCAGCAGGAAGTTCCGAAGCAGCGAGGAGGATCGGCGCCGCGCGCGTCACCCACGATGCCTGCACACGCGCATCGGCACGCTGCGTCGCGCCCTTGAGCGCCTTGTTCGTGCGTTCCGTGGCAGCGGCATGCTCCGCACGCGCGGCGACTGCATCGTTCGCGGCGGCTTCGCGCTCGAGCGCCCGCGCCACGGTCGCCACGCTCGCCATCGTGCGCGTGCTGTGTAAGACACCGGCCAGTGCGAAATACTGGTCCTGCGAGATCGGATCGAACTTGTGGTCGTGGCAGCGCGCGCAGCCGAGCGTCTGGCCCATGAACGCACGGCCGACGACATCGACCTGCTCATCGACCATGTCGAAGACGAGCTTCTCCTTGTCGGGCTCGGCGAGCACCTTGGGGCCAAGCACCAGGAAGCCGGTTGCCGTGATGCAGTCAGCGGCAGCGGGGGACGACCGGGCCTCGGGCATGAGGTCGCCGGCGAGCTGCATCATGATGAACCGATCGATCGGCAGGTTCTCGTTGAAGGCACGAACGGTCCAGTCGCGCCAGCGGAAGGCATTCGCGAACGCCGTGTTTTCATCAAGGCCGTTGCTGTCGGCGTAGCGCGCGACATCCAGCCAGTGCCGGGCCCAACGCTCGCCGTAGGCCGGGCTCGCGAGCAATCGATCGATCACGCGCGACCAGGCATCGGGCCGAGTGTCCTCCTCGAAGGCACGGATCTCGTCGTAGGTCGGCGGCAAGCCGGTCAGGTCGAGCGTGGCCCGCCGAAGGAGCGTGCGCCGATCGGCGCGGCCCTGAGGGACCACCCCCTGAGCCTGCATGGTGTTCAGCAGGAAGCGGTCGATGTCGGCGGTCGATGATGCGGCCCCCGCAGGCTTGGGCGGTCGCGGGCGGGCCATCGGCTGGTACGACCAATGATCCTGCTCGATGAGGGCCGCCTTCGCCTTCCAGATCGTCGCTGCATCTGGATCGGCCGGGACGGAGGCATCGACCATGGCGTGGTCGGCATCCTTGGGCAGGGTGGGTTCGTCGGGCAGGGGGCAGGCAGAGCCGCGGTGGCCATGCCCGACCGTGGCCACGAAGGCGGCGCACAACATGGCGCCCAGGCGGGGCCGACAGGCTGCGGGATTCGTTCGGGGCCAGGGCACGGTCGGATCCTATGAGTGATCCCTGGTGCAACCAATGGTGAGGAACGCGATTGATCTGTGCCAGATTCTGGCACTTTCGAGTCAGGTTGGCCCCCAGCGCCCCTTCTGTGCAGGGCCAGTCGGGTTCCAGCCACTGGGCGTCAGACCCGGCGGGGGTTCTCGCCATCAGCCCGGTCGTCTTGACTGTCGTCTGGACTGTCGTTTGGGCTGTCGTTTGGACTGTCGTCTGCCCTCTCACGAGATCTGTCACGGTTGGCGCGGAACCCCGTTGGAACCCGCTCTGAACCGTTCACCACTCGCCCCCAACCACGAGGATCGATGTCTCCGAATCCACTCTTTCGACCCACAACCTCACTGCCGACCCGCGTCACACTCGCCCTGCGCATGATCGCCACGTTCCGGGGGGCGTTCCTGGCAGGCCGACACGGGCAACCGGGCCTCTCACCCCGCGAGGGTGCCATGTACCTCGCGGCGATCGAAGTCGTTCGCCTCTACATGTGCGGCGAGCACGACTTCGCCGATGCCGCATCGGCGCGATCGAGCGACCGCCAGCGCTTGGCCGGGCCCGAGGGTGAAGCCGCATAGCGGGGCGGCCGACGCTGGTGTCACTCACTGTGTCATGCCCTGTCACACTCAAGCCCCAGCGGGGGAAAGAGTTTGAGGACGCGTCGTTCAACCCCTCAGCTGGAGGAAAGCCCACATGTCGAACCACCGTACCCGCCGCAGCCCGCGGCGCACGATGTCCCTCGTGACCGACTCGATCCGCGCTGATCGCGCGAGGTCCGCGGCCGAGGCAACCCTCGCCTCGACCGGCTCGCTCAACCTGCTTGATCTCTACGCCTTCGCGCAGGATGCGGTCCACCACCTGGTGGCCACGATCTGCCCGGCGGCCACCCAGCTGCACCATCACATCGTCGAGCGCGTGCTCGACCGCCTCGCGGGGAGCCTGCGTCGCAAGGGCGAGCAGGGGCTGCAGTTCGCAACCGTCCCCGCCATGGAGTCCTACCTCAAGCAGTCGATCCGCACGAACCTGATCGATGCGCGCCGCGCCTCCAAGCTTCGTTCCGAAGCGGCCCCCATGATCGATGAGCACGGCGTGGCCACGCCCGTGGTCGAGGTTGTCCCCGATCCGCGCATCACCGCATCCGGTGCCAACATGATCGACCCGGTGCATCACGCGCTGCTGGTCCGTGTGCTCACGCAGGGTGTCGATCTCCTCTCCCCCGATGGCCGCCAGGCACTTCGGCTCTCGCTCGACGGTCGCACCGCACCCCAGATCGGTGCCATCATGGGCCGCACGCCCGAATCCGTCCGTCAACTGCTGTCGCGTGGCATCCGCTCGCTGCGCGTGATCGTCACCGCCGAGCTCGAGGCCGCCGGAATCCCGATCACCGACATCAACAGCGCGCACCTGCAGTGCCTGGCCGACCTCACCGCCAAGCGCTTGGCCGTGTAAGGCTCGACATCGGGCAGGCACGCGCGCAGCCAGAGCGCCATGCCGCCGCGTTCACCGCTCGTGTCCCTCGGCCACCATGCGCGCGCTTCGGGCGATCTCTTTGCGCCACGCCAGCGGCTTGATCAGCCGCACCTTGCCGCCCAAGGCCTGCACGCGCCGCATGACCTCGATCTTGCTGCTGGTGCGAAAGCGCACGCGCACGGTCATGCCCGTGCCCTGACCGCTCAGGGTGACCTGTTGCTCGGGATGCCACTGCTCGCCAACCGCAAGCGTCACATCGATCGCGTCGTACTCGAGCTCGACCAGCTCGCTCGGGCCTTGCTGCACGAAGCCCCCCACAGATGCCTTCACAAGTTCCCGCAGTGCAAGACCCTCGGGCACGCGGAACGTGCCATCGAGTACACGGACCGACATGATGCGTTGCAGCGCAAAGGAGCGCAGCACCGGACGCTTGCGCAGCGATTCGCTCCACTGCGCCGCGGAACCGGACTCGACCTCGGCATCGCGAAGGTTGCCGATCTTGTGCACGAGCAGGTACGCACCGCCAGGGCGCAGCACGATGCCCAAGGGCAGCACCACCTGATGCTGGTCGAGCTTGCCCTTGCTCGCGTTCAGGTACTCAACCACGAGCGGCTTGCTCTCGCGCGCAGCCAGGAGCGCATCGCGCCAGACCGCGGCAGCCACCTCGTTCCATGCAGACTGTCGCAGGATCGACTCGTCGAGCGATCGGCGCACGGCACTCGATGACCCCAGATCGAAGGCATGGTCCTCGTCATCCTCATCGATCCACTCCTCGGCCGTCCCCTCGCTGCGCACCCCGGGCGCGAAGTCGGCGATGAAGAGCACCTTGTTCAGGCGCACCGCCTCGGCCATGGCGCCGCCATGCATGCCATGCCGCGCCACCGTCTTCACGCGCTTGAGCTCGGCGCCGAAGAGCGCTTCCATCTCCTCGTGCCAGGGCGTGCCTCGAAGCGCCCAACCGAGCTTGCGCAGCACGACCAGGAGCTGCTCGGGGATCTGCGATTCCAGCGAGCCATCGCGCCGCGGCTTGATCATGGTCCAGCCCTTGCCGCGCACCATCTTCACCTGGTCGCCCTGGGCACGCAGGTCATTCAGGTACCGCACGATGGTGCGCCGGCTCAGCCCGAGCTCCGCCTGCAACTCGGCCATCGAGCGGTGCTTGCCAAGGTCGCGGGCATCGAGCAGCGCCTTGCGCAGCGCGGAGAGGTTCGCCGTCTTGAGGGCCATGGCGCGAGGCTAGTGGTCCCGGGCGCCGCTGCAAGCCCCTGCACCAGATTGCTGGTTCGACCGTGGAAGGCACGGCTCCTAGACTCAAGCCGTGTCACGCGGCGACGTTCCATCCGTTCCGGACAACATGGTGGGCCGAGCCGTCCCCATCCTCCGTGCCGACTGGGAACGCCTGGCCCAGGATCGCGTCAGCCATTGGTGGCAGGCATGCGAGCGTGCGCTCGGCCAGCCGCTCGGTCCGGAACCGAGCGTCGAATTGAGCACTCGGCTGCGCACCACCGCCGGCCTGGCCATGCCCGCCCGTCGCCACATCAAACTCTCGTTCCACATGTTCCGCCACGAGGGCCTCGATCGGTTCGACAGCACGATCGCCCACGAGGTCGCGCACGTGGCCTGCGATCTCCATCACCGCCGACCGTGCCATCACGATCACCGGTGGCAGCGACTCATGCGCCAGCTCGGGCTGCCGGCGGAGCGTTGTCATGACTACGACAGCGTGAAGCGCAAGCCGGGGACCGAGCTCGTCTGCCCCGGCTGCACGCGCAGGGTGCGACTCGGGCCGATCCAGTGGAAGCGCTTCACGATGGCCCAGGCCCGCTTCCAGTGCACGGCCTGCAACACCGAGCTCGGCCGGTCGGCCGTCGATCCCATGGTGACCGGCTCGGCCAAGCAGGCCGACTACAGCAGCCTGCACGCGGCCACGCAGCGCGCGCTGCAGCTTTGGAACACCTGGATCGATCGGGCGGCAGGGCGATAAGCCGCGCCACAAGCACAAAGCATCACTCCGGTTGGCCACAGATGCTTCCTCTGGGCAGGAACCACACGGCGCGAACGGCGCGAAATCCGGCACTTCGCTTTGGTCGCTCGCTCCTGAACCCGATGGTTGGTTCGTCCGCCTGCCCAGGAGGCCCCCATGCACCGAATGCTGTCGTTCATCCTTGCGCTCTCCGCCACCTCGCTGGTCACCGCCCAGGATGGCGGGCTGTCCGGCCCGATCTGGGGCGAGGGGCCAACTGAAACCGGCTCTGGCGGCAGTGCCGACGCGGGCACCGAGCCCAGCACGGCCCAGAAGGTCGCCAGCCCAAGTTCCGACAGCGGTGGCTCGACCGCGACCAAAATCAACGGCCGAACCTCGTCATCGACGGCAATCCTCGCGACCGACACCGTTGACCTGTACGAGATCCGCATCTCGTCGCCGACCGTCTTCGAGGTCAACACGAACGGCTCGACCTTTGACACGGTGCTCTTCCTCTTCCGCAAGTCGATCAACGCCAACGGCGTGCCCGAGGCCTACCCGGTCGCGATGAATGACAACGCAGGCGTGGCCGGAAACGTCAGCGGCTACTCGCAGATCAAGAACACAGTCTCACCCACCGGTGGCTCGTCCATCCCGAACCTCACCGCTGGTACCTACTACCTTGGGGTGGCCAAGAGCGGTGCGGTGCCTCTGCGCTGTGGGATCGATCCGACCTACGGTGCGCTCTTCACCTACACCGCCGGGTCCACGCAGCTCGTGCTCCCCAGCGCGAACCAGGGCAACCTGAAGCTCTGCGAATGGAACCTCGCGGCCGCAGGCGGCGAGTACACGATCAACCTCGTGGGCGGGGTCACGGTTCCGCGCAGTTCGACGTGCGTCTCGGCACCGGTGCTCGGCCAAGGCACCTTCTCCTTCGGCAATGCCGGTACCGCCGACGACTCGGAAGACCGCCGAATCGGGCTCTTCAACATCTGTGGGATCAGCGGCGGATGGCTTGCCAATCCGACTTGGTTCCGTGTGGCTCCGTGCAACGGCGAACTCACCGTGCGCATTTGCCCGACCAACACGGCCGCGAACATCTACGGCTTCGTGCTCTACCGAGGCTCCTGCGGCAACCTCGAGCCGATCGGCTGCGGGTCATCAGCCTCGGCATCGGGATGCGCCCGTGGTGCTGAAGGCACGTTCACGGTCGAACAGTGCGACGACCTCTACGTGGCCTTCGGTCCACTCGCGTTCACCTCGCCGGCGAGCGTGGTGACCAGCCCCGGGGCCATCGTGATCCAGTGCGCTCCTACTCCGGTCTGCCCGGCAACTGCCGATATCAACGGCGATGGCACGGTCAGCGGCGACGACTTGGCCCTGCTCCTGGCGAGTTGGGGGACATGACGTTCGCCTGACGGACCGCTAAATCATGCAGATTCAGCGGCAGACCGTTTGGATCGTGGCGATCCGCGGTGACACTCTGCTGCCTGGGGCGGTGGCCCCTGGGCGATGTCATTCCTCTGGAGGCCCCATGCGTTGTGCTGCACTGATCGTTTCCCTGCTCTGCGTCCTGCCTGCCTTCGCGCAGGACGGCGAGCTCGCCGGTCCGATCTGGGGCGAGGGGCCGGATGACAACGGAGCCGCTGGCACCAAGGATGCGGGCGCCACGGCAGGTACAGCGCAGCAAGTTTCATCGCCTCTGGCTTCGTCATCGGGCAGCACCCTGACTCGCATCAACGGCCGGACCTACTCGGGGCTTCTGCAGCAGGACCTGATCGATCTCTACGAGATCTCCATTACAACCCCCGCGTCCTTCCTCGCCAACACCCAGGGTTCGACCTTCGACACCGCCATCTTCCTCTTTCGGAAGGTCGTCGGCAGTGACGGTGTCGCCGAAGCGCGGGCGATTGCCATGAATGACAATTCGCCATCCGGCGGCGTGAACACCTCAAAGCTCACCGGCGCCAGCATCCCGGGCCTGACCGCGGGCACGTACTACATCGCCGTCGCCAAGAGCGGTGCGCTGCCCATCGGCTTCAAGAACCCCGACAACGATCCATTCCCGTTGTTCACCTACAACCCAGGATCCACGGCGGTCGTGTTGCCAACCACGACCCAGGCCACCTACACGCTTGCCGATTGGAGCAACCTCGGCGATGGCGGCGACTACCAGATCGAGTTCGGCGGAACGGTGGTCACGCGATCAAACACCTGCTCGAGCGCCATCATCCTCGGTGCCGGCACCTACTCCTTCGGAAACGCTGGCGCGAGTGACTCCTCGGCCAGCCGCATCGGTCTCGACGCGACCTGCGGCGACAACGGTGCCTGGATCGCCAATCCGAGCTGGTTCGAACTTGGCGCCTGCGACGGCGCCGTGCAGATCTCGGTCTGCCCAACCGTCACCACCGCGACCTACCAGATGGTGGTCTATGAGGGTTCGTGCGGTGACCTCGAGCCGGTTGCCTGCGGCACGCTCGGGGCCTGCAGTGGTGGCGGCACTGGCAGCACGGTCACGCTGAATCCGGATCCGTGCAAGACCTATTACGTCGCCTTCGGTGCGCGGCGCATCTCGGGTGCATCGCCCACGAGCGCCGGCACGATCACCATCACCTGCACGCCGGATGGACCATCGTGCGGCGTGGCCGGGACTGGATCGTGCTTCACGCCGCACGCTGCACCAACCTGTGACTCGATCACATGCTGCAGCGTGGTGTGCGCGATCGATCCCTTCTGCTGCAACTCAAGTTGGGACAACCTCTGCGTGACGCAGGCCTACACCTCCTGCGCGCCGCCGCCCGCGTGCCCGCCGAGCGATCCTGACCTCGACGGCAACGGCATCATCGACGGAGGCGACCTCGCGATCCTGCTGTCGCAGTGGGGCACCTGACTGCCCGACCCCGGGAACACGCACCATGAACACGCTCCTGCGACTGATCGTCCTCCTCCTGATCGCTGCACCATGCGCTGCAGGCGACGGTGAGCTTGCCGGTCCCATCTGGGGCGAGGGACCGGAGAGCAATGGCGCAGGTGGGACCAAGGACGCCGGCGCGACCATCGAGACCTCACAGCAGGTGGCCTCGCCGCTGGCGCCCTCATCGGGCAGCACGCTGACGCGGATCAGCGGACGGACGTCGACGACCTCGCTGCTGCAGGCCGACCTGGTCGATCTGTACGAAATCAACATCACCAACCCGGCGAACTTCTCGGCCAGCACCAGCGGGTCCGGTTTCGACACCGCGATCTTCCTGTTCCGCAGGGTGCTCGACAACAACGGCGTGCCCCAGGCGCAGCCGGTGGTGATGAATGACAACGTGAGTGACGTGGACACGTGGTCGCAGATCGGCGGCTCGACTGGTGCGATCGTCGGGCTCAGTGCTGGCATCCACTACATCGGCATCACCAAGACCGGTGGCCTGCCCATCGCGTGCCGCGGTGAACCGTCATATGCGCCGCTCTACACCTACACGCCCGGGTCGAAGATCGTGGTCTATCCCTCAGCGAGCCAGGCCAGCTGGACGCTCTGCGACTGGGTGAACATCGGTGAAGGGGGCGACTACCAGATCAATCTCACGGGTGCTGTCGTGAGCCGATCGGCCACCTGCGCGAGCGCGATCGTGCTTGGGTCGGGTACCTACGCCTTTGGCAACGTCGGCGTGGCCACCGACGCCGAGTCGCGACGCATCGGTCTTGGTGCCAACTGCGGCTACGGCAACTCGTGGCTCGCCAGCCCAAACTGGTTCCGGCTCGATTCATGCGACGGCACGGTCCAGTTGAGCATCTGTCCCTCGACCACGACCGCTGAATACAACTTCGTGGTCTATCAAGGCTCCTGCGGCGATCTGGAACCCGTGGCCTGCGGGGAACCTGTGGCCTGCTCGGGTGGCGGCAACGGTGCCACGGCAACCTTCGTCGCCGACCCGTGCAGGGACTACCTCGTCGCGTTCGGACCATGGACCGCTTCGCCGTCGGGTGCGGTCATCACCAGCGCTGGCACCATCTTCATCGCATGCGCACCCAATGCGCCGAGTTGCGGCGATGCCGCCACTGGATCGTGCTTCACCACCCATGGCACCCCCAATTGCGACTCGGCGTCGTGCTGCGGCGCCGTTTGTGCCGTGGATCCATTCTGCTGCAACACGCAGTGGGATGCGATCTGCGTGCAGGAGGCCTATCTGCTCTGTGCGCCGCCGCCGCCATGCCCGCCGAACGACCCCGACCTCGATGGCAATGGCGTCATCGATGGCGCAGACCTCGCGATCCTGCTGTCGCAGTGGGGAACGTGATCACGTTGAGCTTCGGAGGCACCACCATGATGCATCGAGTCCTTGCCGTCACGCTGGCCATTCCCATCGCGCTGGCCATTTCGGCCATGCCAACTTCTATCGCCCTCGCGGACGATGGCGACCTGGCAGGCCCCATCTGGGGTGAAGGTGATGGCGACAAGGCGGGCGCCAGTCCGGCCACCGCGATGCGGACGAAGACGGTCGCGGCCAGCGACTCCAGCGGCGGGACCGTGACGAGCATCAGTGGCTCCACTGGCACCACCTCGCTCGTGGGCACGCTGCCGGACAGCGTCGATCTCTACGAGATCTTCGTCTTCAGTCCCACGCTGTTCGATGTGACGACGCAGGGTTCGTCCTTCAACACCCGGCTCTTCCTCTTCAAGAAGGTCGTCAATGCGGACGGGAGCATCGATGCCATCCCGCTCGCCGCCAACGACAACGTGTCGACGCTCGCCAACTGGTCCCGCCTGCACAACACCTCGAGCAGTGCGGTGCTCATCCCCGGCCTGACGGCCGGTGCGCACTACCTGGCCGTGACCAACAACGCTGTCGTGTCCACGACCTGCCCACGCGCGCTGCAGCCGACGCCGCACTTCAGCTTCACCTCCTCTACGGCGATCCTGCAGCCGGTGAACTCGGGTGAACTCTGCGACTGGACCGGTTCGTCCGCGGCCGCCGGCGCCTACACGATCAACATCGTGGGCGGCGTGCGGTTGACCCGCCCCTCGACCTGCGACGATGCGCCGGTGCTGGGCGACGGCAGCTATGCCTACAGCACCGTCGACAACCAGGCAGAAGGCAGCGAGAACAACATTGGCCTGAACAACATCTGTGGCGTTGCTGCGGCAATCCGCAGCCCGACCTGGTTCCGGCTCGACGCGTGCACCGGCTCGACCACGGTCCGGGTGCAGCCGTCGATCTCGGGGACCGCCGCCTACGGCTTCGTCGTCTACACCGGTGCCTGCGGATCGCTCACCCCCATCGCCTGCAGCGACACCTTCGGCACGGCCGGCGAACTCACGTTCGCCAGCGACTCGTGCCAGACGTACTACGTGGCGTACGGCCCGCTGAAGCCCACCAGCAGCACGCAGTTCCCAGTGGTCGGCCCCGGCACGCTCATCATCTCCTGCACGCCGTCGGCACCCGATGCCGACATCAACGGCGACGGGGTCATCGATGGCAACGACCTGGCCCTGCTCCTCTCGCAATGGGGCAGTTGAGCGGGTGGTCGTCGAGCGAGCACGAGATCTTTTCGTTGCTCACGAGGTCCGTCTGGGTGACGCAGGGTGATTGTTGTAAATCCCTGTGAATGATGGATTTGCGCTCACGATGCCACGCAGCGTGCCGTTTGAGCACGATCCTGCAGCACGCAGCATTGGCCGGCTGACACTTGATTTGGCCTCGCTGGACAGAGACCCTTTCCACGATGTGGGTGATTTCTTCATTGCTCGTGACCGTTCTCCTCGCCGCCTCGCCTGATGGCGGATCGCTGCTCGGACCGATCTGGGGTGGAGACGACTCCGAGGACGCCGGCTCCTCGTCAGGCACCTCGCAGCAGATCAAGCTCGTGGTCGCCAGCAGTTCAGGTGTCAGCCTGACCAAGATCGTCGGCACGACGGTGGGCCTCGGCCTGGCCGCGACTGACTCGGTCGACATGTATGTGGTCCGCATCAGCGATCCGACCGAGTTCTGCGTGAACACCGAGGGCAGCTCGTTCAACACCGTGCTGTGGCTCTTCCGGAAGGTCGAGCTCGCCAACGGTGATCTGGTGGCGATCCCGGTCGTCGCCAATGACAACGCGTTCCAGGGCGTGACCTACTCCTCGATCTCGCAGCCAGTGCAGATGCAGGGAGACGGTGGCATTCCAGGCATCTCGGCCGGTGAGTACTTCCTGGCAGTCAGTGGCCGGGGCACGAGGGCACTGTCGTGCTCGACGGGCGGCGGTTACGCAGAGATCTTCGAGTTCCCCGCCAATGACGGAACTGGCCTCGCGTTTCCATTCCCCAATCAGGCCCAGTCCCCGCTCTGTGATTGGAGCGAAGGCAGCACGCCGGGCGGCGATTACGAGGTCAACGTGTGCGGCGGCGTCGTCGCTGATCCGCCGAGGACCTGCGCCGAGGCTCCGCTGCTCACCATCGGGGAGCATCCCTTTGGATCACCCGAGCCCCTGCCAGAGCAGCCGGCGATCCTCGGTACGCAGAATGCCTGCGGAACACCGGGCTTCATCGTCTCGCCGACTTGGTTCCGGGTCGAAGGATGCAACGGCCTCGTCACGATCGACATCTGCCCCAACGGCGACGCAGCCAGCCAGTACGGCCTGCTGGTCTTCCGCGGCGGTTGCGGAAGCCTGACCCCGGTCGCCTGCGGCACGCTCGATGCGCGCTGTGGTGCCTCGGGAACCACGGTGACCTTTGCCTCGCAGGGATGCTCGGATGTCATCGTGGGCTACGGCCCGTTGTCCGGTCCAGGCGGAGGCGGCGTGACCGGAGCCGATGGCGTGATCACGATCTCGTGTCAGCCGGTCCAGCAGACGGCCGACCTCAATGGGGATGGCGCTGTGACCGGTGCCGACCTGTGCATCCTGCTCAGCCAGTGGACGGGTGGCGAGGGTGGAGGTGGTCACGGTGGTGATGACGACGACGAGGATGGCAACGACGATGACGACGATGACGATGATGACGACGACGATGACAAGGGCGACGATGACGACAAGAAAGACGACGACTTCGCCCCATGACGCTTGACGTTTGACGCCTCGCCGCCGGATTGCGGCAGCCGCCTGTGCCGTACCATCTCGTCTGTGAGCGCTTCCGTTGACGATCGCACCATCGACAGCTCGGATCCCGGCGAGCCGCGGGGGCCGGACTTCGGAGCCACGACGCCGCCATCGGCGCCTGACACGGGTGCCACGCAGCCGCCGCCCGCCGGCGGCTGGCACGATGCGCCAGTGGCGCCGCGCAAGCGGGCTGCCGAATCGATGGTCGGGCAGACGGTTGGTCGCTACCAGATCCTGCAGTTGCTCGGTGAGGGCGGCTTCGGCGCGGTGTACCTGGCCGAGCAGGTCGAGCCCGTCCGACGCAAGGTCGCGCTGAAGGTGATGCGCTCAGGCAGCGACCGGGAGGACTTGGTCGCTCGCTTCGAGGCCGAGCGCCAGGCGATGGCGGTGATGAATCACCCTGGCGTCGCCAAGGTCTGGGATGCCGGCGCGCTGCCTGACGGCAAGCCCTTCTTCGCGATGGAGTTCGTGCCGGGCAAGCCGCTGGATGAATTCGCGGATGCCGAACGCCTGGACCTGCGCGCACGCGCGCGGCTCTTCCTGCAGGTCTGCGATGCGATCCAGCACGCCCACACCAAGGGCGTGGTGCACCGCGACCTCAAGCCAGGGAACATCCTCGTCTACCGGGATGCCGAGACCTTCCACGTGAAGGTGATCGACTTCGGCATCGCGAAGGCCGTGAACACCACGCTGCATTCGCGCAGCTTCGAGACCCAGTTCGGCCACTTCGTGGGCACGCCGGCATACATGAGCCCCGAGCAGGCCGACGGCAAGGCCGACATCGACACCCGCAGCGACGTCTACACGCTCGGCGTGATCGTGTACGAGCTGCTCACGGGCTGGTTGCCGCTGGATCAGAAGACGCTGCAGGGCGTGGGCGTGAGCGAGCTCAGCCGCGTGGTACGCGAGTACCGGCCGCCGTCGCCGCAGCAGCGCATCAAGCAGGTCGAGCGCGATGACCTTGGCCGGGCCAACACCATCGCCCATGCGCGGGGCACCGATCCTGCGGCGCTCGCCAAGGCGCTGCGAGGCGACCTCGAGCGCATCATCTTCAAGGCGCTCGAGAAGGACCGTGAGATTCGCTACCAGAGCGCAAGCGCGCTCGGAGATGACCTGCGTGCGTGGCTCGCCGGCGATCCGGTGAGCGCCGGCCCGCCGGGCACGGCGTACCGGATCCGCAAGCTCGTGGCCAAGCACAAGGTTGCGGTGGCGGCGGCGACGCTCGGCGTCTGCATGATCATCGCATCGTCGGTCGCCATGGCCTTCCTCTGGCGCACCGCGGTCACGCAGGAACAACGCGCTCGTCAGACGCTCAGCACGTTCCTGCTCGCGCTGCGCTCAGCCGACAGCCAAGGTTCGGGCGACCAGGTGGCGCTCACGATCAAGGACCTGCTTGCACGCGTTGAAAGGGCCGTGACGACGGAACTGAAGGACGATCCGCAGGTCGCGGCAGAGCTCTACGACACCGTCGGCCAGCTCTATCTCGCCTTCAGCGATTACGAACCGGCAGCGCGCAACCTCAAGGAAGCGCTCGAGGTCCGCACGGCCTTGCAGGAATCGGATCCATCGC
>JAGWXC010000214.1 GCA_018970045.1 Planctomycetota bacterium
TTCAGCTTCCTGCCGGGCTTCGCCATGGGCACGGCCGCGGGTGCGCTCGCGGGCCAGTTCCTCGGCGCAGGCAGCGCATCCAAGGCGCGCACCGCGATCTGGCGATGCAACGTGGTGGGCATGGCGATCATGGGTGGCTTCGGCATCGCCTTCATGACGCTGGGCGAGCCGCTGACGCGCATCATCAGCGAGGATCCGGTGCACGTGCGCGAGGTGCCCTCGCTGCTCTTCATCTGTGGCTTGATCCAGGTCTTCTTCGCGATGGCCATGGTGATCCGCAACGGCATCCGCGGCGCCGGCGACACCACGTGGGTGCTGGCGATCACATTCGTGTCGTGCTACGGGCTGCGCCTGCCGCTCGCGTGGCTGCTCGGCGTCAAGCTGGGCAAGGGGCTGACGGGCATCTGGATCGGGCTGTGCACCGAGCTTGCCGTGCGCGGGCTGCTGTTCCTGGCTCGCTTCCTGCACGGCGGCTGGGCACGCGCCAAGGTGTGACGCGGCGAGTCACACCCGGGCGGTCACACGTTCATCGTCAGCATGGCAAGGCCGAAGAACCCGGCGATCATCAGCACGATCGACACCACGTTGATGACCGTCACGAATCGCGTGGAGACCAGCCCAGCGCCGAGGAGTTCCTGTGCGAGGATCCGCGGCCCCAAGGTCATGATGATCGGCGTGGCGCAGGCACCGACGCATGGGAAGGCGCCCAGCACCGCCAGGCCGCTGGCGTAGCACCAGCACGCGACGATGCGCCTGGCGTCGAGCGCGTTCGGGTTCACCACACGCAGGACGATGGCGATGATCAGGGCGATGAGGCCCAGGTACACGATCGACCCGACGACGGCAGCGCCCATGGTGGCACCGAAGAAGAGCTCGGCATTGCTGCGGCGCAAGGACAGAACGTCGACGGATCCCACGGTCACAAGCTGATACGCGGTGGTGACCAGTGCCGGTGCAATCGCCGCCGCGACCCCGACGCCGGCGATCACTCCCAGGAACATCAGCGCGCGGCCGAGGTCCGGACGCGGGCCGAGCGATCGGCCCAGACGCACCGGATCGCTCGTGGCCATCGACAGCGTGTCCCACGTGCGGCGCACGAGTCCCTTGGGTGAGCCCTCGAAGGGATGCAGGTCCTGGCGGATCTCGCGCCCCTCCTGACCCGGCGCCGGACGCAGCACCATCTCCTCGAGGCGCACTACGCCCGAACACCGCGCGCACGCGAACTCAGGCGGATCGGGAAGGCCATCCTTCCCGTTGCCCCAATACGCCTCGCTGCAATGCGGGCAGCAGAAGTGCGCGCTGTAGCGCTCGAAGACGGCCGTGCGGGGGTTGAACGGCTCGCCGCATTCCGGGCAAGGGCCCGGGCGCACGTTCCAGAGTTCGTGCTGGCAGCTGCGACAGCGCACGCGGCGTCAATCCTCCGGCGCGCCCGTCGCGACGCGGCGGCGGAACTCCGCAGTGAGCCGCGCCGTGACCGGACCGCCGTGGCCCGTACCGATCACGCGGTCACCGACGGCGTTCACGCCAATGACCTCGGCCGCGGTGCCGGTCAGGAAGACCTCGTCGGCGGCGTAGACATCCTCGAGCCGCAGGTGGCGCTCGGTGCAGCTGATGCCCAGTGCCGGGCAGAGCGTGTCGATCACGAAGCGGCGCGTGACGCCGTTCAAGAGACCGGCCTCGGGCGGCGGGGTGACGACCGCGCCGTCCTTGACGAGGAAGATGTTGTCCCCGGTGCACTCCGCGACCTGGCCATCGGTGTTGAGCATGATCGCCTCGAGCACCCCGGCATCGATCGACTCGATCTTGGCCAGGATGTTGTTGAGGTAGTTCAGGCTCTTGATCGCCGGATCGAGGCACGCCACCGGGATGCGCGGCCTCTTGGCGACGATCACCTTCATCCCGGTGTCGTAGAGCTGCGGCGGGTAGAGCTGGATCGAGTCGCAGATGATGAACACGTGCGGCATCGGACAGGTGAACGGGTTCAGGCCCAGCGTGCCCACGCCTCGCGTGACGACCAGGCGGATGTAGGCATCGGGCTTGCCGCTCGTGCGCACGGTGTCCCGCAGCGCCTGCTCGAGCTCGGCCAGCGTGTACGGGATCGAGAGCCGGATGCGCTCGGCGCTCTCGTAGAGCCGCCGCAGGTGCGACTGCATCTTGAAGACGCGGCCGCCGTAGACGCGGATCCCCTCGAAGACGCCGTCACCGTAGAGCAGCCCGTGGTCGTAGACCGAGACCTTGGCCTCGTGCTGCGGGACGATGGATCCGTCGAACCAGATGGTCGCCATGCGCCGCAGCCTAGCGGCTCACGATCAGGGATGCGCCCGACGGAGGCGCGCCGGCGGGATGCCCAGCTGCTCCCGATATTTCACGACCGTGCGACGCGCGAGCGTGATGCCTTCAGCCTTGAGCACCTTCGCAATCGCCTCGTCCGACAGTGGTTTGGCGCGGTCTTCGGCTGCGACGATGTCCCGCAGGCGCTCCTTGATCGCGTCCCACGAGACGGCCCCCTGCTCGGTGTGCGTGCCGCCCGTGAAGAACCTGCGAAGTTCGACGACGCCCCGCGGCGTCTGGAGCCACTTGCCGGAGACCGTGCGACTCACGGTGCTCACGTTCATGCCGATGTCGGCGGCGACTTCGACCATCGGGAGCGGCTTCAGGTGCCCGGGCCCGTACTCGAACCAGTCACGCTGGCGCTCGAGCACCCGCTCGACCACGCGCAGCAGCGTGGCGCCACGCTGGCCAAGCGCCTCGATGAACCACCTGCCTCGCTGCATGTTGGCCTTGATGAGGTCGCGCGTGGACTTGTCGACCTTGGGGTCGCGGCTCATGCGCACGTAGTCCTCGGCCAGGCGAACGCTCGGCTCGCTGCCATCAGCCAGGCGCGCGCTCCATCGATCGCTGTCGGCATCGTGGGACACGATCACGTCGGGCCGGATGCCCGGCACGGGCCGTGACGTGAGTCGCGATGCCGGCGACGGGTCCAGGTGCTGCAGCATCGCGCGCGCCGCGTCAAGCTGTGGCGTGGTCATGCCGGTCCGTTCCTGGATGCGCGGAATCCGATTCGCCTCGAGGTCCTCGAGGTGGTGCTCGATGAGCAAGCGCGCATCATGCCAAGCACGGTCGCCGTCACCGGTACGGCCGCGCACGACATCGAGCTGCGAGAGCAGGCTCTCGCGCACGTCGGATGCCCCCATCCCAGGCGGCTCGAGCAGGTGCTGGAAGAGCCGCGAGGCCTCGCGGACCTCGGCTTCGGTCGCTGGCGGGTCCACGACGGGCGCGGCCGCCGCCGTGATCGCCTCGATGGGCGTATGGAGCAGCCCATCCTCGCCGACGAACCCGGCGAGCACGCGCCCGATCGCCGACATCCGCGGGCTGGCGTCGATCAGCATCCACTGCTCGAGGAGCTGCTCCTCGAGGCTCGCGGTGCGCGCGGGCGTGTTGGCCATCGCCTCGCTGCGCGCATCGGGCTCGCCGTCGAGCCGTCGCGACTCACGCCACGAATCGCTGTCGAGGTCCTCGCCGAAGCGGCGCTCGAAGCGATCGAGTCGATCGAAGTCCGCCGCACCGCCGTCCTCGACGACGAGCGCGCGATCATCCGCCGCATCGCCTGCATCGGGGCCATCCCCTCGCGCATCGGCAGCATCCATCGAGGAACCATCGGGTTCCGCCCGCTCGAGGGCGATGTTCTCCTGG
>JAGWXC010000014.1 GCA_018970045.1 Planctomycetota bacterium
GGCGAGGTCTTCATCAAGATGAGCAAGGAAGGCTCCACGCTCTCCGGGCTCGTGCAGGGCTTCTGTCGAGCCTTCAGCCTTGCGCTGCAGCACGGTCTCACGGTCCGCGACGCGTGCGACCGCTTCCGCGGCATGCACTTCGAGCCCAGCGGCCCCACGAACAACCCCGAGATCCCCGAGGCCAGCAGCATCCTCGACTACGTCGCTCGGTATCTCGAAGTGAACTATTGCGGCGCCCGCGCCGCCTGCTGAGCCACGGAGCCGGGAATCAGCCGGCGCACGAGCACCGTCGCGAGCGAGCCGGGCTCCAGGAACGGCTTGGGCGGACGCCAGTAGATGTCCTGAACGCCGCTTGCATCGGGTGAGCCGATGGCCTTGACCGTCCCCTGCACCCCGTGCATGGCCAGCAGGAGTTCGCGCGGCCGCGACGTGCGGAACACCACATCCGGCTCGCGAATGATGATGCTGCGGATTCCCTGCAGCGCGGCAGCCAACCTGACGTGCGCAAAGCGAAGGCACGCCGCCGCCACCGGGGGCGCCTCGCCGTACGCACCGGCCAGATCCTGCCCGACCGCCTCGAGCTCGGCGATGGATCGCGCACCACTGATGCGGCGGTACGCCTCCATGCGGCGGCGGTCGCTGGGGATCCAGGCTTTCGGCAGGTGCCCGTGCAGCCCGATCTCCACGATGGTGTCGAGCGTCTCCACGCGCGGCGCCTGCTTGAGGTCCCCCACCGTGCGCTCCAGCATGTCGCAGTACATCTCGTAGCCCACGGCGGTGATGTGGCCGGATTGTTCGGCGCCGAGCAGGTTGCCCGCGCCCCGCATCTCGAGGTCGCGCACCGCAATGCGGAACCCCGCGCCGAGCATGCTGTGTTCCTCGAGCGCGTTGAGCCGCTTCATCGCCTCGGGCGTGGGCGGGCGGTCCTTGGGCAGCAGCAGGTAGCAGTAGGCACGGTGGCGCGAACGCCCGACGCGGCCTCGCAGCTGGTGCAGCTCCGACAGCCCGAAGTGGCCCGCATCATCGATGATCATCGTGTTCGCGGTGGGAATGTCGATGCCGCTCTCGATGATCGTGGTCGACAGCAGGATGTCGGCTTGGCGGCGCATGAAGGTCACCATGACCTCCTCGAGGTCGTGCGGCGCCATCTGGCCGTGGCCGACCACGATGCGCGCCTGCGGCGCGATGCGCCGCACCTGCTCAAGGGCATCGGCCATGTCGTGGATCCGGTTGTGCACCCAGAAGACCTGGCCGCCGCGCGCGAGCTCGCGCGTGATCGCCAGGCCCAGTCGCTTCTCGCTGAAGGGCATGACCTCGGTGACGATCGCGCGCCGATCCGGCGGCGGCGTGGTGAGGCTGCTGATGTCGCGCAAACCGAGCATGGCCATGTGCAGCGTGCGCGGGATGGGCGTGGCGCTGAGCGTGAGCACGTCGGCCGTCAGCCGGAACTCGAGCAGTCGCTGCTTGTGCTCCACGCCGAAGCGCTGCTCCTCGTCCACGACGACGAGACCGAGGTCGCGGAACGTCACGTCCTTCGACAGCAGCCGATGCGTGCCGATGACGATGTCGACCTCGCCGGCCTTGACGGCCGCGAGGATCGCGCGCGCCTCGGCATCGCTCTTGAAGCGGCTGAGGCTCTCGATCCGGAATGGGTACGCGCGGAAGCGGTCCCGGAACGTGCGCTCATGCTGCTCGCTGAGCACGGTCGTGGGCACGAGCACCGCGACCTGGCGCCCCGCATCGACCGCCTTGAAGGCCGCCCGAATCGCCACCTCGGTCTTGCCGAAGCCCACGTCGCCGCACACGAGCCGGTCCATCGGCCGCGCCCGCTGCATGTCGCGCTTGGTGGCTTCGATCGCACTGAGCTGGTCCTCGGTCTCCTCCCACGGGAACTCCGATTCGAACTCGCGCTGCCAGTCGCTGTCGGCGGGAAACGCGATCCCCGGCGTGGCATCGCGCACGGCCTGCACGCGCAGCATCTCGGCAGCGAGATCGCGCACGGAGTCCTGCGCATCGGCGACCTGGCTCTTCCATCGCTTGCCGCCGATGGCCGAGAGCGGCGGCTTTCGTGCGCCCGCCCCGACGTACTTCTGCACGAGCGCCACCTTGCTGATGGGCACGTGCAGCACCGAGCCGCCGTCGAAATGCAGCGCGAGGAACTCGACGTCGCCACCATCGCGACGACCGTCCTTCAGCGGTGCGAGCCCCTCGTAGCGCGCGATCCCGTGATCGCGATGGACCACGTAATCGCCCGGCTCCAGGTGCAGGAACGCCTCGCGCGTGCGCGTGGGCATGCTCGGCCGCGATCCGCGTCGCCGCGCGCCGAAGCGATGCATCAGCTCCGACTGCGGCACCAGCACCAGCCGCCCGGGACCGTCGCCGAAGGCGAACCCTCGGTGCAGATGACCGATCGCCAGCCGCACGCGGTCGCCCCCATCGGTCGCTGCGAGCAGTTCGCGGGCACGCTGCTGCTCGCCCTCGCTGTCCGAGACGAGCCACACGCTGGCATGGCGGGCCTCGTCGGCGAGCATGACGAACGCGGCGGCGGCCTCGTCGGGGAAGACGCCCAGCGCGCCGATGGGCGACTCGATCGACTGCTCCGCGCGGGCGCTCGTGCTGAAGGCCCCCAGCGAGATCGTGGCCGCGGCCTTGGCGGCGACCTCGCGAAGAAGCTCGTTCAACGGCACCAGCCCGCGACCGTCGGCCATGCGATCCGCGAACGCTCGCCCCTGTTCGGCGAGCTCACCCAGCTCAACGAGCACCGCGCCCCACCCGGCAGGCATCATCGATGCGATCGTCACGCCGGCGGCGAGCGATGACGCGGCACGCTCCGCCGCGAGGAACGATGCGGAGGCGACCGAACGATCGGTGGCCTGCGTCGCCACATCGACCTCATGCAGGCGCTCGAGATCGTCGCCGAAGAAATCAAGGCGCACGGGGACCGAGCAGCCAAATCCGAAGACATCCAGCAAGCCGCCGCGCACGGCGAACTCACCCGGTTGCTCGGCCACCGCCACACGCGCATACCCGGACTGGCCGAGCCACGCCAGCAGCGACGCCTGCCCCACGCGGTCACCCGTCCGGACCGTCCGCAGCACGCCATCGAACGCCCCCGGTGCCGGCAACGCCTGCATCGCCGCCGCGATCGAGGCCACGACGACGATCGGCTCGCTGCCGGCCGAGCGCACCCCCTGCACCAGCTGCAGTCGAGCGAGCATGGATTCCGCGAGCGCGGCCGCATCGCGCGCACCGAGCTCCAGCGGCGCGAGCACCAGCGCGCGCGAACCGAGCGACTCCCACTCGGCGGCAACCTCGTCGGCCTCATCGACGTGGGCCACGAGCACGAGCATGGGTCGACCGCTGCGACGCTGCGCCGCCCAGGCCAGGACCGATGGGCTCGACCCTTGCATGCCGGAGACGTGCAGCGATCCACCGCGCGCCATCGTCGCAGCCATGGACTCGACGACGGGTGAGGCCAGGATCGATGTCGACCACTCGGCGGTCACGGGGCACCCTCGACGCGCAGCCACGGACGCAGGGCCGCGAGTCGCGCGGGGCCGATCCCCTTGACCCGGGCAAGGTCATCGATCGATCGGAATGGACCGCGCTCGGTGCGTTCGAGGATGATCGCGCGCGCGAGCGACGGCCCCACGCCGGGAAGCATCGAGAGTTCCGCCTGCGACGCGGTGGATGGGTCGACCCGCCAGCCGACCGGCATCGATGCGCCCTGCGAGATGCCCCACTGGAGGAAGACCACGCACGCCAAGCACGAGAGCAGCAGCGCGACCGTGCGGCCCGAGCGGCGATCGACGCTCGTGCGGGTCATGCCGGAGCGGCGGAGCCGGTGCCGAGCGGCTCCTTGAGTCGCTTGCGGATCGAGCAGAACTGGTCCCACGAGGGCTTGGCCTTGCCTGCCGCCGTGAGCAAGCCCATGGCCGGCTGCGACGCATCGCCATCGACCAGCTGACCCCAGCAGACCGTTTCAATGAAGCGCTTGCTCAGGCCCATGGTGATGATGGCCGTGAGCCATCGTGCTTGCAGCTCGGGGCTGGGCGGGCCGCGCCATGAGCCCGCGAGCCCGGTCTTGCCGGAACTGGGCAAGCCAACGGCCGTGAGCATGATGGGCACCTTGAGGTGGATGAACCGCTCGAGCATGGCACTGACCTGCAGCAGATCCCGCACCATGCCGCCGCGATCCTCGACGCCCTGGAGCAAGCGCACGCCCACGGCATCGAACCGCACGCCCTCGTCGATGAGCATCTGCACCCAGCGCAGCGGCGGCACGGCGCCCTTGCTGGCCGCCACATCCTCGCCCCATGGGTGGGCGAGTTCGACCATGAGCCTGGCCTTGGGCAAGGGCTGCCGAATGGTCACCGCCACCCGGCGAGTCAGATCGACCATGCTCTCGGGCCGCAGTTGCACGAAGCGGCACTCGTTCAGCCCGACGGCCGTGATCCACATGTGGACGGCGGCGCCGTAGCGCCGGATGATGGCGGTCGAGAACTGCGCGTGACGATCGCGCAGCGCACCTTCGTCGTGGCGCTTGGGAATCATCCAGATCGGGAGCGCTTCTTCCGAGAGATCCAGCAGCGGCCCGAGCACGATGCGCTTGCCTGACTTGGCGGCGTACTGGATCCAGCGATCGAGGCTCGACCACTCGAACGAACCAGACTGCGGCTCGAGCGTGCGCCACGGCGTGGGGATGATGAGCAGGTCGATGTCGGCCAGCACCGGCGCGAGCCGCATGGGATCCATGGAGAGGTCGATCCGCACGCCGACCGCCGACCGGGACGCGCCCTTCGACGCATATCGCACGCGCAGCAGCGCTTGGGCGTGCGCGAGCGCCAAGAGCTCGCTGGCGGCGATCGCCTCGGCAAGGGCCTGGCGGCTGGCTTGCTCGGCTCGCATGAAGTCACGCTCGACCATGGCCTCGGTGAAGAGGGAGCGCGCGCGATCGAGGCGCTTCAAGGCGGGCTGGGCGAGCGGGTGATCGGCAAAGAGCCAGTCGTCGCACTTGGCCAGACACAGCCGGATCTGGTTCCGTGCCAGTTCCAGCACCAAGCGGTACGGCTGCTCGCGCAGCTGCAGCAGGCACGTGGCGACCATGCTGGTGCCCGCACCCGAATCGAAACCGAGGCAGACGCCCGCAGAGCGCTGGTGCTCGACCTGGCACCGCAGCTCGCCATCGGCCATGGCCACCGCCGCTGGGAGCGGGGTCTCATCCTGCCCGAGCGTGTAGGCCAGCGACAGCGTGGGCTGCACGGCCTTGGCGCTGGTCGCGGGATCGACGGCGAAGCGAAGCATCGGGAGCGTGAGTGTATCGGTGCATCCCCCCACGGATCGAGTGGCCGAAGAACCGCACTACACTCGAATCGATGATGCTGGCCGCCGACGCCGTCTTCTCGACCGACCTGCCGCTGCCGGGCCGCCGTCAAGGCAAGGTCCGGGACGTCTACACGCTCCCCGGGCGCACGCCTCCCGCGCTGCTGGTCGTGGCCACCGATCGCGTGAGTGCCTTCGACGTCGTCATGCCCACGCCCATGCCGGGCAAGGGGCGCTTGCTGACGCAGGTCAGCATGGGCTGGTTCCGATGGCTGCGCGAGCAGCGGCTGGTTGCCGATCATGTGCTCTCGACCGATGTGCCTGCAGAGTGCCTCCATGACGAGGCCCTCGCCGCATCACTCGCAGGCCGCGTCATGCAGTGCCGCGCCGCGCGCGTGATCCCGATCGAGTGCGTGGCGCGTGGCTACCTCGCGGGCAGCGGCTGGGCCGAGTACCAGCGCCACGGCACGGCGTGCGGCATCGCGCTGCCCAAAGGGCTGCGCCAGTGCGAGCAGTTGCCCGAACCCATCTTCACGCCAGCCACGAAGGCCGACCAGGGCCACGACGAGAACATCTCGCCTGCCCAGGCGCAGGATGCCCTCGAGCGCGATCCACTCTGGTCACGCTTCGGCGGCCGTGCGCTGGCCCAACGACTCGAGCGGCTCACGGTCGAGCTCTACGCACGCGCAGCGGACCATGCACGATCGCGCGGCGTGATCCTGGCCGACACGAAGTTCGAGTTCGGCTTGGCGCTCGATGCACACGGTGAACCGACCGATGAGCTGCTGATCGTCGACGAAGTCCTGACGCCTGACTCGAGCCGCTACTGGCCTGCGGAGCGATACGAGGCCGGACGCGATCAGCCCAGCTTCGACAAGCAGGTGCTGCGCAACTGGTTGTTGGACGAGGTGGCCGCCGGCCGGTGGAACAAGGAAGCACCGGGGCCGCGACTGCCCGAGTCGGTCCTTGAGCTCACGCTCGAGCGCTACCGCGAGATCGCGCGCATCCTGGCCTAGTCCCAGCCCCTTCCGATCGGTGCGGATTTCGCCCGTTCGGGTGGCTCCGAGCGGCTCCCGGGCTACCCTTGCGTGACCATGAGGTTGACCCACGCCCGTGCTGGCGGCGCCTTCGCCGCAGCGCTTCTGTACACGCTCCCTGCATTCGCCCAGTGCCCCGGTGATCTGGATGCCAGCGGCCTCGTCGACGGCGCGGACTTGGCCGTGCTGCTGGGCGCATGGGGCTGCACTGGCGCGTGTCCGGGCGACCTCAGCCAGGATTCGATCGTAGACGGGACCGACCTGGGACTGATGCTCGCCGCATGGGGCGAATGCCCTCCTTCGACGCCGGCGGTCGAGGCACCGCTTGCGGCGGTCGCGCTCTCGGCGTGGCCGTGGGCGAGCTGGGTCGACACCTACAACTCCAACGGCAGCGTCGGCATCGCGATTGATCCGGGCCAGCATCCGGATCTGGCGGGCCGCGCCGCCCTGCTGTGGGTCATCGAGGATCGCTCGCCCGCCGAGTGGGCCGCGAACGCCAACCTCAGCGACGCCCGAGCCACAGGCCCCCAAGCAGTCACCTGCCCATCGGGAACCATTCAAGGGAATGTTGTTTCGTTGAACGTTGCGGGATTGGTGGCCGGCAGCGGGGACGCACCCGCCCGCGGGTACGACCTCGTGCTCGACGTGGACCAGGATGGCACGCTGTCGCCCGGGGACCTCATCGATGGTCGCGACGGCGGCGCGGGATTCTGGTGGACCCGCGACCTTGCCGCGCTCGGTCCCTACTCGACGGCCACGATCGCCTCCCATGACGTGAACGACGCCGACATCCTCGATTCGATGGAGCTCGAGCGCGTCTACTACCCCACCAATGCGCCGGGCCTGCGTCCGATCGTGGCGATCTCCCACGGCAACGGCCACAACTACACCTGGTACGACTACCTGGGCAACCACCTCGCCAGCTGGGGCTTCGTGGTCATGAGCCACCAGAACGACACGATCCCCGGGATCACGTCGGCGACCGTGACGACGGTCGAGCACACCGAGAGCTTCATCGACCAGCACGCTTCGATGGGCGGCGGGGTGCTTGCAGGCAAGGTCGACATCGATCGCATCGCGTGGATCGGCCACTCGCGCGGGGGCGAGAGCGTGACCTACGGCTACGACCGGCTCTTCGATGGCACCTTCACCTCGCCCTCCTACGGGCTTGCGGACATCAAGTGCGTGATCGCCATCGCACCGACCGACTTCCTCGGCACCGCCAGCGCCAACCCCCACGCCGTCCCCTACATGCTGCTCTACGGGGCAGCCGATGGCGACGTCTGCGGGTGCCCCGACAGCGACATCGCCGACAGCTTCAACCTCTACGAGCGCGCCACCGGCCTGCGGCATTCGACCTACGTCCACGGTGCCGACCACAATGACTTCAATTGCTGCGGGACCAACGATTTCAGCGGCCCTGCGGGAACGGCCATCGGCAACACGCTCGCGCAAGGCGTGGCCAAGGCATCGATCCTGGCCATGATCCGAAGGTCGATGTTCGACGACCGCGCGATGGAGGAGTTCCTGTGGCGCCAGAATGAATCGCTCCGCGCGATCGGCCAAGCGTCGACCGTGACGGTCGTGCGCGAGTTCAAGCCGGCGGCAGGTGCGGCCTCGCCCATCGATGACTTCCAGGCCAACACCTCCACCTCGGTCTCCACGAGCGGCGGCGCCGTCAACGCCGCTGGCATCACCAACCTGGTCGAGGCCCTGGCCAACGACAACAACACGACCTTCACGTGGGTGACCACGGATCCATGGAACGGTTCCGTCCGCAATCGAACCACCGACTCCTCGCGCGCCGGGGTCTTCGACTGGACCGCGGCGGGCTCGATCACCTGGAGCGTGCCCGCATCGCTCGCGGATTTCACCAAGGCTCGCGCGCTCTCGTTCCGCGCGGCGCAAGGCACACGGCACCCCAACACGGTCGCCGCGCTCGGGGATCTGGACCTCACGGTCACGCTCCGCGACACGAATGGACTGGAGCGTTCGATCCGCATCGGCACGCTCGGTGGCGGCATCGAGGAGCCCTACCAACGCTCGGGCTTCGGCACCGGCGCGGTCGGTTGGCAGGCTGAGTTCGAGACCGTGCGCATCCTGCTCGGCGATCTCCAGTCAGGCGGCGGTGCGTTTGACCTCTCCTCCATCGCCATGGTGCAGCTGCGCGTCGGCGGAGCCGATGGTTCCGCGCAGGGGCGCCTCCTGATCGACGACCTCATCCTCGAGAACTGAACCATGACCACGCTGCTTGCCGCACTCGCCCTGGCCATCGTGCCACCGTCCATTCCCGCACCAGCCAAGGAGCGCGCAGCGCAGGCGCCGCCAGTGCAGGCTCCCTCGGACCTTCCGCCCGTCCCTGCCACGCCGGCCGCACCGATCTCGATCGTTGCCGTGCAACCGTTCACCATCGCAGAGCCCTACCGCCACCGCTTCCGCAAGGACGGCGCCGAGTTCACGAGCGGGCACCTCATCGTGCTCCGCGCCGAGGCCGGCTTCGTGCAGCCGCGCCAAGTCGCGGAGCCGGTGCTCTGCGTCGGCTCGCAGACGGCCGAACGCCTCTGGAGCGACCCCGCGAAGGGACTCATGGTGGCCATCGTGCCAGCATGGACCGAGCGCGCCGACGGCGGCACCGAGCGCCCCGGGGATCCCTCCATCGATCTGGTCTGGTTCGCTGCTCCGGAACTTCCCGAGCGCGTGGATGCAGCGTGGATCGCCGCCGAGCGCGCGCGCGCCGAAGCGGCACTGGCGGGGGGCCGACTCAGCACGCCGTCCACGCGCGAGATCGTTCGTCACCCATCGCTCACGACCGCGTCGCAGGACGCGCTCATCGCTCGCGCCAGCGCACTGGTGCCGGATCCCGCGGCCCGCTGAGTCAGCGCAGCGCAGCGTCGACCACGTTGCGCAGGAGCATGGCGACCGTCATCGGTCCCACGCCGCCGGGCACGGGGCTCAGCCACCCCGCAACACCCGCTACGGCGGGATCGACATCGCCCACCGTCGTCGTCCGGCCATCCGCACCCTTGATGCGGTTGATCCCGACGTCCACGACCACGGCCCCGGGCTTGATCCACTCGGGCTTCACGAGGCCCGCCACACCGGCCGCGGCGACCACGATGTCCGCATCACGGCAGAGCGCCGGAAGCCCCTGGGTGAACTTGTTCGCGCTCACGACCGTGGCTTCGGCGCGCATGAGCAGCACCGCGATCGGCTTGCCGACGATGTTGCTCGCGCCGACCACGACCGCGCGCGCTCCGCGCAGCTCGATGCCGGTGTGCTCGATCATCTCGAGCGCAGCGAGCGCCGTGCACGGCACGAGGCTCCGGCGCCCGTAGACCACGTTGCCGATGTTGGCCGGATTCACGCCCTCCACGTCCTTCTCGGGTGCAATGAGCGACTGCACGCGCTCGGCATCGACCGCCGGCGGCAGCGGCATGTGCACCATGATCGCGCGCACCGACTCGTCGGTGTTCATGAGCAGGACGCGCCCGGCGACATCCTCATAGCTCGCCTCGGCCGAGAGCTCATGCAGGTGGTACTCGATGCCCACTTCGGCACAGGTCTTGGCCTGGTTGTGGGCGTACAGCGCCGCACCCTTGTCGGGACTGGCGAGCACCGCGTCAAGCCGTACGGGCCGGCCGGCGCGCAGGATGCGATCGCGCAGGTCCGCCTTCACTCGGGCCGAAAGGTCCTTGCCATCGATGGGTCGCGCGCTCATGCGCCGGAATCTAGCGACCCCACGCGGTGTGGTCGTGGCCGCCCCGCGTGCTAGGCTGCGCGCTCCAAGGAGCCATGTCATGCTGACCACCCTGCTTGCCTCGTTCGTCCTCACCCTGCCGGCCGCACCGATGATGCCCGCACAGGATGCCGCCAAGCCCGTCGCCAAGGCCGATGCCAAGCCCGAGCGCTTGATGCCCGGCATGGCAGCACCCAAGCTCGAGGTGAAGGAGTTCATCAAGGGCAGCGCCATCGACGGCTTCAAGGCCGGCCAGGTCTACGTCGTCGAATTCTGGGCCACGTGGTGCGGTCCCTGCATCCGCGCCTTCCCGCACCTGTCCGAGCTTCAGAAGGAGTACGGCGACAAGGTGACCATCATCGGCGTGAACATCTGGGAGCGCCCCTACGACGACAGCACGCTCGCCAAGGTCAAGGACACGGTCGAGAAGCAGGGCGACAAGATGGCCTACACCGTCGCCTACGACGGCCCCGATGCGAAGACCGACAAGGCGTGGATGGCGGCTGCGGGCCGCAACGGCATCCCGAGCGCGTTCATCGTCGACCAGAAGGGCATGGTCGCGTGGATGGGCCATCCGATGCAGATGGACCCGGTGCTGGCCAAGGTCGTCGCCGGCGAGTGGAATCCCGACGAGGCCAAGAAGCTCGCCGAAGCCGAAGCGAAGGAAGCCGAGGCGCAGCGCGCCCTGCAGAAGGCCTCGCGTGACCTGCTGAAGGCCCGCGTGGCCGCGCGCGAATCCGGCGACTGGGCGGGCTGGTCGAAGACCATCGACGGCCTGATCGAGTCGACCAAGGGCACGCCGAACCAGCTGCAGTTCCGCATGATGAAGTTCCAGACGCTCATCGGCGAGGCCAACATGCCCGAGCCGGGCTACGAACTCGGCAACCAGCTCGTCGCCGACGGCAAGGGCGATGCCCAGCTGCTCAACGCGATCGCGTGGTTCGCAGTGCAGGATGATTCGGTCATGAAGCGCAACCTCGACTTCTGCCTCAAGGCTGCACAGGCTGCCAACGACGCGACGAAGGGCGAGGATGGCGCGATCCTCGACACGCTCGCCCGCGTGTACTGGGAACGCGGCGAGAACGCCAAGGCCATCGAACTGCAGGAGAAGGCCGTCAGCCTGTCGAAGGACACGCCGATGGCCAAGGAAATGCAGGAGACGCTCGACACCTACAAGAAGGGCAAGTAAGCAGCCCGGGGAACGCCCCCACCAACCGCACGAATGACGAAGCCCGGCCTCGCGCCGGGCTTCGTTGCGTCATGGCTCCTGGGCTTGGTGACGTCTTGCGTCACCCCGCACGAGGCGCTCGGGCACGCGAATGGGGCGCTGCGGCCCGTGCGCTCAGCCAGCGACCTCGACCTCGCGATGCTCGGCGGCACTGCGGTAGATCGCCTCGACCAGCGCCTGGACCCGCCGACCGGCCGCAGCATCGGCGTGCGGTGTCGCACGCCCCTCGACCGCCTCGATGAACTGCCGGTACTGCTCGTCCCACATCTGGCGCTCGGGATCCTCGGCGACGAAGTGGGGCTTCAGATCGACGAGGTGGCCCTCCTCTTCCGTCGCGATCGAGACCTCCTTGCCGAAGACCTGGAACGCGGCGCCCGCCTTCGAACCGATCACACAGAGACCGTCCTTCAGGTGACCGTCGGGAAGGTTGGCGGCCCACGTCACGTTCATCTCGATCGTCAGGCCGCCATCGCACCGCACGAGCGCGGTGGCGCTGTCCTCGACATCGCACACCCCGTCGTACTTGGGCGGTCCGGCCCACATCCAGGTGTAGGTGTAGCCGCGCATGGCCGCGCCGAGCCCGCTGCTGGTCGCACCGCTGGCGCGAACGGGACGAGGCGAACCCGCCAGCCACAGCGACAGGTCGAGCATGTGCACACCCAGATCGATCAGCGGACCGCCGCCCGAGCGGGACTTCGTGGTGAACCAACCGCCGAGACCCGGGATCCCGCGACGCCGGTAGAGCGCGCACTTGATGTGCTCGATCCTGCCGAATCGCCCGGCATCGATGAACGCCTTGACGCACCGGGCCGCCGGACTGCCGCGGCAGACGAAGCCGATCTGGAGCGTGGTCCGCGCGCGCGAGGCTGCAGCGGCGATCTCGTCGCACTGCGCGACGTCCATCGCCATGGGCTTCTCCAGGAGCACGTGCTTGCCGGCGGCCAGTGCCTTCATGGCGCACGGGTGGTGCTGGTCATTGGGCACGCAGACCGCCACGGCGGCGACGTCCTTGATCGCCAGGAGCTCGTCGATGCTCGCGCACGCGCGTGCGCCGTGGGCCTTGGCGAACTGCTCGCCCCGCTCAGGCTTGATGTCCCAGACCGCCACGATGGGAAGACCCGCCCGCGTTGCCGCCTGCGCATGCACGCCGCCGATCCCGCCGCAGCCGATGATGCCGATGCCGAAGGCCATGGTCGCTCCTTGCACGCTCCGTGTGGTGGAGCGGTCCTAGAATAGCCCGACCATGAGCAAGCAGCCCATCGTGATCGTCGGAGGCGGCATCGTCGGCCTCTCGACCGCGTACGAACTCAGCGAGCGCGGCCACGACGTCATCGTCCTCGATCGCGAGATGATCCACGACAGCGCCTCGTGCGGCAACGCGGGCATGCTCTCGATCGGGCATCCCCCGCTCACGCGCCCAGGCGTCAGCGTGCGCGGCCTGAAGTGGATGCTCGATCCCACGAGTCCGCTTTACATCCGGCCGCGGCTCGATCCGGGCCTGATCTCCTGGCTGTGGACCTTCCACCAGCACTGCAACCAAGGTCATCTCAATCGCTGCATGGTCACGCTCTGCCAGATGGGATGGCGTTCGCTCGATCGCTTCGAGCGCACGATCGATGCCGAGTCGATCGATTGCGGCTATCGCCGCACCGGCTGGCTCGATGTCGTCCTGCACGAGGAGAACATGGACGCCGCCGAGGCGGAAGCCGCGATGCTCGCCCCCCATGGGTTCACGCATGAGCGCCTCGACGGCGCGGCGCTGCGCGCGATGAGCCCCTGCTTCAGCGACGAGGTCGCCGGTGCCGTGCTCCACAAGGACAGCGCGAACATCGATCCGCGTGCGTACACCAAGGGTTTGGCTCGCGCGCTCGAACGCCGTGGCGTGCGTGTGCTGACGGGTCCAGCATGGGATGCCACCGGCCTTGAGCGCGATGGGACCGGACGGGTCACCGGCGTGGTGTGTGCCAACGGCACCGTGGTCAGCGGCGCAAGCGTCGTGCTCGCTGCTGGCGTGTGGAGCACCAGCCTCGCGGCGGACGTGGGCCTCGACCTGCCGATGCAGGGCGCACGCGGCTATCACGTCCAACTCGACGGCATGCCCGCAGTGCCGGCCACGGCCTGCGTGCTCCACGAGACGTTCATCGCCGTGACGCCCATGGGCGGTCGGCTGCGCCTGGCAGGCACGCTCGAGATCAGCCCGCTCGATGCTCCGCCGATGCCGCGCCGGCTGGCCATGCTCGCCGACGGTGCCCGGGCGTACCTGCGGGGCATCGATCATGCACGCGCGAGCGAACACTGGTCGGGCTGGCGGCCTTGCCTGGCGGACGGCATGCCTGCGATCGGCTGGGTCCCGGGTGTCGAGGGACTCATGCTGGCCACCGGCCACGCCATGCTGGGCATGACGCTCGGCCCTGTGACCGGTGAACTCGTGGCCGACCTGATCGATGGACGTCGCCCGAGCATCGATCTGTCGATGGTCGAGCCCGCTCGGTTGGCGGCTGCCGTGGCGTGAGCAGGATCGCTACGATTCCGGGCATGCGCTGCATCCCCGCTGCCCTCGTCGTCGCCTGCCTGGCCACGCTGCCCGCCTGCACCCATGAGCTCGAAGCCCGCAACCGCGAGCTCGTGACCGAGGTGGATGCCCTGCGCGGCGAGAACTCCGAGTCGCGCCGCTCGATCGAGCGCATGACCGTGCAGCTCGCCGAGCGCGACAAGGCGCTGACCGAGGCCAACCGCACCGTCACCGAGGCCCGCGCCGCCGCGGAGGAATCCAAGGCGATCGCCGTGAAGGCGCAGGGCGATGCCGAGGAAGCCAAGCGCGCTGCCGCCGATGCGGACCGCCGCGCAGCGACCGCCGTCGCCGATGCCAACGCGGCCAAGGACCAGCGCGACGCCGCGCTCAAGCGCGTGGATGAGGTCACGGCCGATCTCTCCAAGGCCAAGAGCGCCAGCGACACGGCCGTCGCCGAACGCACCAAGCTCGATGCCGACCTCGACCAGGCCCGCAAGGATGCCGTCGCGGCGCGCGAGCAGCGCGACCGCGCCACCTTCGAGCGCGACGAAGCCATCAAGGTCGCCGATGGCATGAAGACGGCCGAGCAGCCCGAGTCCGAGGGCGGCACCGCGATCATCGCGATCGTGGGCGCCGTCATCGGTGCGGTCGCTGTGCTGCTCTTCACCTCGGCCCGCAAGGCCCTCGCAGGCGGCTGATGCTTCGACTGGACCGCTGCATCCTCGCGGCTGCAGCGCTGCTGCTCCAGCACGCGGCGTTGGCGCAAGCTCCCGCGGCGCCCGGCCAGGACCGCCTCAACGCGCTGGTCATCGTGCTTGATCGCGTGGGCACCGGCGATCTGGGGTACCTCGGGTCAACGCTCGGCGCCACACCGAATCTTGATGCGCTCGCCGCGCGCGGCGTGGTGCTCCAGCGCGCCTACGCGGCATCGCCGCAGCCTTCACCGGCGCGTGCGGCGATCCTCACCGGTCGCTGGCCCAACGCCATGGGCTTCGAATTCGCCATGCCGATGGGTGACGAAGCGTCATCGCCCAACGCTGCCGCGCGCGGCCTCCTGCCTGGCACGCCCACCATCGGTTCACAGCTCGCCGCAGGCGGCTGGTCCACCGGATTCGTGGGCTCGTGGCAGATGGGCGTGACGGCCGAACAGGCACCCATGTCGATGGGCTTTGGCTTCGATTGCTTCATCGCCCATGCCACGCGCACGCGCAAGCCGCGGCCCGGCAAGGACGACGGGTTCTCGCTGCGCAGCCTCGGCGCGGTGAACGAAGGCTTCGATCGCCTCGAGGACGCCATGACCGCCTGCGCCACCGGGTTCATCGAGCGCGAGCGATCCAAGCCGTGGCTGCTGGTGGTCGCGTTGCCGGGGCTTTCGCCGCCGCTTGCACCGACCGCCGATGATCTTGCGGCATTCCCTACGCTCGAAGGACGCCGGCGCGAGATGGCTGCCTCGCTGCGCTCGCTCGATCGATCGATCGGCACCATGCTCGCGACCATCGACGCCACGGGCCAGGCCGCACGCACCATGATCATCGTGATCGGCGACACCGGCGGGTCGACCGCGTGGGGGTCGTCCAATGGCGCGCTCAAGGGCGACTTCGGCACATGCTTCGAGGGCGGATTGCGCGTGCCGATGATCATCGCTCAGCCCGGCCGCATCACGCCCGGCACCACCTACCCCCATCCCGTCACCGGGGCCGATGTGCTGCCGACGGTGGCCGCCGCGCTCGGCCAGCCCGCTCCAGCACCGATCGACGGGGTCGACCTGATGCCCTTCCTCACTGGCACGGCGTCGGGGCTTCCGCACGCTGAATTGCACTGGCAATCGGGCCAGAGCGCGGCGACGATGTTCTCCGGCCTCAAGTACGTCATCCCCCTCGACGGTGCGCCGTCGATCTACCGCATCGACCAAGATCCCAACGAGTCGATCAACGGCGCCGAGGATTCGGTGGATGCGTACACCATGCTTCGCGAGCGCCACGAACGATGGAGCCAGGCGTTGCCGCCAGCGAGGTGGCTGCAGGATGGAACGATTCCCGAATCCCTGCGCGCTCCGGCGCCGCCACCGGCGATGCCCGACCCGGGCAAGCGTCGCGCACCGAAGGCGGATCCCGAGCACTGACGCGATCGGTCGCACGCCACCCGGCGCCGACGTTCAACGCAGCATCGACCACGCATCCACGATCTCGAAGGCCAAGACCGCGGCAAGCCGTGCGGTCCGGCCGTCGGCATCGAGCGCCGGCGCGAGTTCCGCGAGGTCGGCCCCACGCACACGGCAGCTCATGATGCATCGACGGATGCTCTCGGCCGCCTCAGGTCCGACGCCCAGCGGCGTCGGTGCGCTCACGCCGGGCGCGTAGGCGGCAGCGAAGCAATCCAAGTCGACCGTCAGGTGCACGCGCTCGTGGCGCGCGATTGCCGCGAGCGAGGCATCGATGCGATCGGGCGCCAGCGCGGCTGGCCCCTGCCATGCGTAGCCCTGCTCCTGCGCTCGCGCGAAGAGCGCAGCCGTGTTGCTGGCGCGCTGGATGCCGAGTGCCAGCGCGGCGAAGGGTCGAGCGTGCTCTGCACACCAAGTCTGCATCTGCGAATAGCTCGTGCCGCTGTTGGGGCCTTCAGGGGGCACAGGCCGATTGTCGAGGTGCGCATCCAGATTCACGCTGGCCGTGACGCCATCGAGCGGAGCGGCTCCATCGCGCGTCGCCAGGCCGAGCCAGTGGCCGAACGCCACATCGTGACCGCCTCCGAAGACGAGCGTGCGAGCGCCTCGCGCCTGCGCACTCGCCACGCGACGCGCGAGCTCCAGTTGCGCACCAAGCACGTCATCACCATCGGCGATCACGTCTCCGCCGTCGGCCAGCGCGATCGCTGCACCCGGGCACGGCAGGTTTGAGCACGCACGACGCAGTGCCGACGGGGCCTCGGCTGCTCCTGCGCGACCCTTGTTGCGACGCACGCCGGCGTCCACCGCGTAGCCAATGATGACCACGGTGCCCGGTGCTGCATCGCCGCTCTCCCAGGTCCACGGCTGGACCGCCTGGTGCCAGCGGCGCGCGCGGGGGTCGTGGCCATCATCGCGGCCGGACCACGCATCGGCTGCTGCCGGGCGCCATGGCATCACTTCTTCTCCTTCGAACCGCCCAACAGGCCATCGAGCGCCTTGCCAGCACCATCGATCACGGACTTGCCGGCATCCTCAATCGCCTTGCCGCCCTGCTCGCCCAGCGTGGACATGAGGTGGCCCGCGATGCCCGCTCCGTCGCCGAGCCCGGACAGCGCGCCATCGAGCGCCTTCACGGCACCCGCGGCCAGCTGCGATGCGCCCTTCTCGAGCACAGCGGCCACGACGTCGTCAAGGATGATCGTCATGAGCTGGTCGCCGAGGTTGCCCGTCGGGTTGTCCGAGGTCACGTCACGGAGCACGAGTTCCCCCAGCGTGACGTCGAGCCCCGTGGGCACCTTCGCCACGTCGCCGCTGGCGATGAGCCGCACGTTGCGCAGCGTGAGCTGACGGATCGTGACCTTGGTACCGGGGCCCGAAGCCGGCTTCGATGCCGTGGACGAGTCGCCGCCACCCATCGCCTTCGAGGCGTTGTCGACCACCTGCTGCACGTTGATGACGCCGTCCTTCTTCTCGAGCCTCAGCACCAACCCATCGATCAGCATCGTGGGAATCACGATGTCCTTGCTGAGCGCCGCGAGCGCACCCACTTCGATGTCCAGTCGCTTCAGCGCCAAGCACGGCTCGGGCGAAAAGCCTGCGGGGTTGCCCACCTCGAGTCCGTCAAGGCTCGTGCTCGAGCGGATGATGCCGATCGAGGCCGACGAGAGCCCGACGTCCACGCCCAGCAGTCGCGGCCCCACGGCACGCACGGCCGCGACCACGATCGAATCGAGCGCCAGCACAGCACCCACGCCCGCGACGGCGACCAGGACCACGATCACGATGCCCCAACGCGCGAACCGACGTGCGATTCCAATCATGCCTGAACGCTACCACGCGACCGCGACGGTGGCCGCCTATGATCGCCCTCCCATGAAGGACCCGGACCTCAACGATCCCCGCGTCAAGGACGCCATGGCCCATGTGAAGGCCCTCCTCGGTTTCATTGGCGATGACCCGGAGCGCGAGGGCCTGCTCGAGACCCCCAAGCGCGTGGTCAAGGCCATGCACGAGCACTTCCAGGGGTACTCCATGCGCCCTGAAGATGTGCTCTCCAAGACCTTCACGGAGATCGAAGGCTACGACCAGATGGTGCTGCTTTCGGACATCGACGTGCACAGCCACTGTGAGCACCACATGGTGCCGTTCATCGGCAAGGCCCACGTCGCGTACATCCCCGATGGCAAGGTGGTCGGGCTCTCCAAGCTCGCCAAGCTGGTCGAGATCTTCTCCAAGCGGCTGCAGGTCCAGGAGAAGCTCACCGCACAGATCGCGAACGCGCTCGAGGAGCACCTCAAGCCCCGCGGCGTCGCGGTGGTGGTACAGGCCCGTCACTTCTGCATGTGCTATCGAGGCGTGCACCAGCCCAGCGCATGGACGACCACCAGCAAGCTCTTCGGCGAATTCCTCGAGAGCGCGGCCACGCGAGCCGAGTTCCTGAAGCTCATCGAGCTGCCTCGGCCTGACCGCTGAGCGTGCGTCCTGTGATGCACCGGCCCATGCGCGGCGCCCCATCCCTGGTCGAGTCATGCCGTTAGCATCCCGCGTTCCATGAGCGACAGCCCCAAGACAATGGACGACATCGTGGCCCTCTGCCGGCGCCGCGGCTTCATCTTCCAGTCGAGCGAGATCTACGGCGGGATCAACGGTTTCTGGGATTACGGCCCGCTGGGCACTGCCCTCAAGCGCAACCTGAAGAACGCCTGGTGGAGCGACGTCGTCGAGCGCGAACTGCTCGGGCCCGATGGCGAGCCCATCGACATCGTCGGCGTCGACTGCACGATCATCATGAACCCCAAGACGTGGGTCGCCTCCGGCCACGCCGTTGGCTTCAACGACCCGATGGTCGATTGCCGCGAATCGAAGCAGCGCTACCGGGCCGACCACCTGGTGGTGCTCGGCCGCATGGCCGGCGATGCACGGCTCTGGGCGTTCGTCGAGGGTGACGACGATGCGCGCACCCGCGCGACCAAGGCGCTCTGCAAGTACGAGCGCATCGATGCCCCGGGCGCCGACCACGTGCTGCGCCCCTTCACGGCGATCTCAGCCGACGAGCGCGCCCGTTGCCTCGGCCCGGCCGCGAGCGAGCCGGGCTCCCTCACCGAGCCGCGTCAGTTCAACCTGATGTTCAAGACCCACTGCGGCGCGCTCCAGGATGACGACTCGATGGCCTACCTGCGCCCGGAGACCGCGCAGGGCATCTTCGCGAACTTCTGGAACGTGGTCGACACGAGCCGCGTGAAGATTCCCTTCGGCATCGCGCAGGTCGGCAAGGCGTTCCGCAACGAAGTCACCCCGCGCAACTTCACCTTCCGCAGCCGCGAGTTCGAGCAGATGGAGATCGAGTTCTTCATCCATCCCTCGAGCGCTGTCGAGTGGTACCGCTGGTGGCGCGACTGGCGCTTCGGATGGTGGCAGTCCATCGGCCTCACCAGCGCGAACCTCCAGCTGCGCGAGCACGACCGCGACGAGCTGGCCCACTACGCCAAGAACGGCGCCGGCACGAGCGACATCGAGTACCGGTTCCCGTTCACCGCGCCCGGCTACGGCGAACTCGAGGGCGTGGCGCACCGCGCTGACTTCGACCTCACGCAGCATGCCAACCACTGCGGCAAGGGCGAGAAGATGCGCTACTTCGACCAGGCCCGCAACGAGCGCTACTTCCCCCACGTCGTCGAGCCCAGCGCCGGCGCTGACCGCGGCGCCCTCGCGCTGCTGTGCGAGGCCTACACGCCGGATCCGGCCCGGCCCAGCGGCGTCGTCATGCGGTTCCACCCGCGCATGGCTCCGATCAAGGCGGCCGTCTACCCGCTCACCGCCAAGGACGGCCAGCCCGAGATCGCCGAGAAGCTCTACCGCGAGCTGCGTCGCAAGCACACGATCGAGTTCGACGAGAAGCAATCGATCGGCAAGCGCTACGCCCGCATGGACGAGGCCGGCACCCCGTTCTGCTTCACGATCGACGGCGACACCGCGTCGACCGGCTCGGTCACGGTGCGCCACCGCGACACGCTGCAGCAGGAGCGCGTGGCGATCGACCAGGTCCCCAGCTGGCTCGACGAGCGGCTCGGCACGGCCTGAGGGCCGGTCTTGGCCAAGTCTCTCTGAAATCCTGCCTTGCCTTGACCGTTCACTGGCGGCATACTGCTTCGGGTCATCCAGGAGGCACGCATGATTGGTATCCGGGTCGTTGTGCTGTGTGTTCTACTCCTACCTCCCCTTGCTTCGGCGGTTGGAATCGCACCGCCCACCGACAAGCCCGCGCCATCGGCAAAGTTCGCCTTGATTCCGCTCCACGGGCACGTTGGGCTCTCCCAGCATGACCAGTGCTTCTCGGCGAAGGGCGTCTTGACATGCCTCGAAGAGGCGAAAGCTCGGGGAGCCGACGCAGTCGTGTTCCACATCAATAGCCCTGGCGGCCGGGTCGATAGCAAGCAGCGCATCCAACAGGCCATTAGCTTGATCCGCCGCGAGCGGGTTCGCACCATCGCAGTGATCGAGGATGCGGGTAGCGCTGCAGCACTCATCGCGCTTGCCTGCGACGAGTGGTATGCGCTTCCGGGCTGCAAACTTGGTGCGGCAACAACCGTGCTTACATCGGACGATGGCTCGGCGATGTCCTTTAACAAGGCCATGGAGCTCGATCCCGATCTGAAAGCGAAGTACAAGTCATGGCAGTGCGCGCAAGACCTCGAAGCCTGCCGCGATACGGGGCGTCCCACGATTCTTGCCATGGCCATGAAGGACAAGGAACACGAGGTTTGGTACTCGGCTAGCGCAGGATTCACCGCAAAGGCCTCGGACAGCGGCAGTGAGCTCATTGACTCCAAGGAGGAGATCCTCACCCTGACCTACACGCAGCTCGTGCAGTACGGACTGGCTCGTTCAGCCGACAGCCTCCAGCACGCGCTCGACCAGATCGGGGGCTACAACAAGTCGTTGCATTCCAGAATGGAAGATCTCATTGATGACGACTCTGACCGTCTCGCAAAGGAATTCAAGGCGGCGAATCGGTGCCGGCTCGACCTCGCAAAGGCAACCCCAAAAACTTCGTCGAAACACCCTGGTGCCGACCGACCGTCGCGCGATTCGAACGACGAAGTCGAGGGGATCCGAACGGCCGATCGCAACAACAAGCTGAAACAACTCGCAAAGACCTACGAACGAATTGTTGAGCTGCTCAACGCGCCCTGATATGGCTTCCTCATGTCCCGTCGACGCAATCGGCGTCGAGCCACGATTTCGTTGCACCTATCTGCGAATCATCGAACAAGCCAATGCCTCCGGATCATGTCGGACTCACTCCGCGTGCGCCGCGGCATCGATGCACAGGATCTGGAACGCTGCCTGCGCCGCCAGCAGGGCCGTGATGCCCTGGTGATCGCGAGCCGGGCAGACCTCGACCACGTCGGCTCCAGCGAGCCGGATGCCTGCAAGCCAGCGAAGCGCCAGGAAGAGTTCCGCCGCACTGAACCCGCCGCTCACCGGCGTACCCGTGCCAGGAGCGCACGACGGATCGCAGGCATCGATGTCCAGCGTCAGGTAGCACTCGTCGTCGCCGAGGCGGGCACGGAACTCGCTGATGATCGCCGCAACCGAAGCCCGGTCCTCGACCCATCGCGACATCCCCACGACGGTGATGCCCGACTCGCGTCCGAAATCGAGGTCCTTGAGCGTGTTCAGCGGCCCGCGCACGCCCAGTGACAGCGTGCGCTTGGGATCGACCACGCCTTCCTCGATCGCACGGATCAGGAAACTCCCGTGGCCGTAGCGCTCCCCCCACACGACATCGACGGTGTCGAGGTGCGCATCGATGTGAATGAGCGGCAAGCCGCTCGACGGCCGCCCCGCGCGCTGCCACGCCACGCGAAGGTTGGCCAGCGCGATCGAGTGATCGCCCCCGATCGCGAGGAGCCTGGTCAGGTCAGGGTCGCCGAGCCCGGTCGC
>JAGWXC010000215.1 GCA_018970045.1 Planctomycetota bacterium
TTCCGCCTGGCCAAGGAGCAGGGCTTCCGGGCAAGGAGCGCCTTCAAGCTGATCGAGATCGACGACCGCAAGAAGCTCATCCGCAAGGGTGATCGCGTGCTCGACATGGGTGCAGCCCCTGGCTCGTGGACGCAGGTTGCGGCCGAGCGGGTCGGACCCAAGGGCGCCGTGGTTGCCGTCGACCTGAAGGCGATCGATCCGCGCGGCTTGCCCCAGCACGTGACGTTGCTGCAGGCGGACCTGATGGATCTTGCACCTGAGCACTTCGGAGGAGTGCCCTTTGACGTGGTGATCAGCGACATGGGGCCAGACACGAGCGGCGATCCCTTCGGCGATTCGATCCGCAGCGTGAACCTGTGCAATGCGTTGCTGGATCGCTTCCCGCGCTGGCTGCGCAAGGGCGGCCATGCGACGATGAAGGTCTATGAAGGCGGCGAATACCCCGCACTGCTCAAGCGCTGCGCGGCGATCTTTGCCGAGTGCAAGGGATTCAAGCCCAAGTCGAGCCGCGCCGAGAGCGTGGAGATGTTCGTGACGTGCAAGGGCTACAAGGGCCCGGCAGCCGACGACGATGCTCGTGCGCCCAAGGCCAAGCCCCGCGGATGGGGCGATGCTCCCGTCACGGGACCGTGATCTGAACGCCCTCGAGGCCGGGGATCGAGAGACCCCGGCCCTTGCGCTGCGCCGGCAGCTCGCCGATCGCCTTCGCGCGTTCGTCGCCGAGCGCCGACTGGAGTTGGCGCATGGTGCGCCGATTGAGCTCCTCGCGATCGGTCTTGAGCTGCTTGAGCTGGCGCTGCGCTGCCTGCGATGCATTCATGCGCGCCTGGAAGTCCTCGATCCCACCCGCATCTGCGCCGCTGAAGTCAGGCATGGCGGACTTGGGGCGCACCTCGGCGAGTTGGTCGCGGAGCTTGGCATAGGCCGTGCGATACTCGGCGCGCTGCGTGGTGATGGCAGTGGTGGCGGCCGTGTCGAGGCCCTCAAGCGCGAGCGCCTTGGCGAACATGGGCTCCATGTCCGTGGGATCCTTGAAGGTCTCGGGGTAGCGGACCACATCGGCTGCGCGCAGGAAGCCCGGGCGCTGGGGCTCCTTGAGGAGCGCTGGCAGCGCATCGAGGACCTGGCGAGCACGGGACGCGGCCTCGCTGCGGGCGTTGCCCATGGCTTCGGCGGCTTCTTGCATGCGCTGGCTGGCTGCATCGTCGATCGTCATGGCGACGCCTTCCTCGCCACCGGCAGCCGGCTTGAAGAGATCCGCCTCGAGCAGTGCCAGTTCACGACCCTTGGACATCGTGACCTCGAACTGGTTCCTGAGGGCTGCCAGGATCGGCTCGTGCCCTTGCGTGGAGACCTGCTCACGCAGCGTGGCGGCCGCAGCGTCATCGATGGCACCATCGGTCACCGCGGCCCGGATGACCAACTCGGGATCGACGAATGGGCCAGCTCGATTGCCGCTGGCCATGCCGAACGCCATGCTGCTGCCCGCCCCACCCGAGCCGGCGCGGACCAAGCTGCGAGCACGGAATTGCGCCTGCTGGCGCACGCAGGCCTCATCGACCACGGCAGCGAGATCCGCGAAGAAGTCCGCATCGGCGCGCTCCATCGCACCGACTGCTGTTCGAAGAGCCTCGTACTTGGCGGCGATGTCTTCCTTGGACGGTGGCGTGGCGCCGTTGGGGCTGAACGACATCTGCGCGCTCGGTGCCGCATCGAGTTGGTCCTTCACGGCCGAAGCCACCTCGAGATAATCCGCGTGCAGCTGCGTGACGACCGGCGTGACGGACTCGGACGCACCGCAACGATCGAGCAGTTCCTGAAGTTCCTGCTTCGAGATGGGTTGAATCGTGGGGCGACCGGCACCCTGCCAGAGCATGGGCCCGCCATCCTCGCCGGCAAGCAAGCCCTCGAGCCCTTCACCTGACATGTCGAGCACGACGGCATCGCCACCGACCGCGACTGCGCCTTCATCGCCCGCACCGTCGGCAATCGCCACGCCCACTCGGACCGTGACGCCGACGGGTTCACCGCCATCGCCTGCTGCCGCGCCGCCATCGGGCACATCCTGCACGATCTGCACCGGCTCGGGCTCTGGTGACAGGCCAAAGGCAGCGCGGACCGCGGTCTTCAACGCCGTGGTGCGGGCTTTCGATGCCTCGGCGCGCTTGCGGAAGACCTCTTGGATGTTGTCGGCGTCATCGCCGAGGAACGCCATCGGCCCCTGCTCATTGAGTGCGCCGAGCACCGATGCCTGCCACGTTGCGAACGCCGCCGCAACAGCCTGATCCTGCTCGGGTGTCAGCGGCGCCTTGGCGGCCATGGCCTCGACCATGCGGACCGCCCCGCCATCGTCGACGCCGAAGGTACCCATGCCGCTGGCTCGAATGAACGCGAGCCACGCCGACGCACCACGCGGCTGCGGGATGCCTTGGAAGGCCTCGCTCAGGATGGTCGCGCCCAGACGCGTGGCGCGGGTGCGAGCAGTCTGAACCGGCTCGCGAGACTGTTGGTAGGCCCCGGCCATCGCACGGAAGTGGGCTTCGAAACCCTTGGAAAACTCAGAGGGATCAACCTCAACACCCTGCTCCTGCGCCTGCTCCATCTGCTGCTGCATCGCCTCGGCCGAGGGACGCGGGTGATCCGCCATGGCCTTGGCCCGGAGTTCGATCAGGCGCTCAGGCTGTTCGAGGGCAGCGGCACGGATCGCTCGGACCGCATCGACGTACTCGGCTTCTCGAGCACCAAGGCGATCCTCGATCTGCTTGAGCTGCGAGGGATCGAGATCCTTGGTCGAACGCTCCGCGATCGACCACAGATCGGCCTGGCTGCCAGCCCGCATCATGAAGCCATCGGATGTGGACTGCTCAATGCGACGCAGCTCAAGGGCACGCCGCACGCGATCGAGCTTCGTGCCATCGGCGCCGAGCGCCACCAGTGAGTCGATCAGTGCGTTCTCAAGCGTGTCCCACTGCGCAAGGAGGCTGCGATAGGCGCGAACCTGATTGCGAACCTCGTCAGCGGGCCGTTCATCGTTGCCCATGCCGAACACCATGCCGCCTTCAGGCTGGTCCTTGAGGTAGCGCTCAATGGAACCGGAGCGAAGTTCGCTGGTGGCCCGCTGGTAGCGGTCGTACTCGGCCATGGCCGCAGCGCGCTGGGCATCGGGCACGCCGACCCGGGGCAGCAGCGCCTCGAACTCGGTCGACGTGAGTGCGGTGGGAAACTGGGACTGCGCCGAAGCCGGCGCCACGGCCGGCACGAAGAGCAGCGCGAGCACCACAGCCCACGCCATACGGGACAGGTTCTGGATCATGATGGCCTCCTGGATCGCTGGACCCACGCAGGCTAAGGGATGAAAGTTCGAACGGCCTCGACAGCCGATTCATTTCGGTTCAAGTTTCAGCGACCACCGGCCGCAATCCTGGCCCCGGACGCGACCTCGCGACCATGCGCTCGTCCTCCCGCGACCTCGGGTTCCGGCTGCGCGGACGCGCGGCGAAACCGTGCTGATCCCGCTCGTGTGTTGTGCTCGTCCTTGCGCTCCCTCGGGTTCCGCCTGCGCGGACGCGCGCGCTGCACCCGGCTCCGCGCGCGCTCCTCCTGCGTCGCTCGGCGGGGCTGGCACCCGCCTCCGATGGTCGCACAGCGTGCCGCCTTCGCGACTCCGCAG
>JAGWXC010000216.1 GCA_018970045.1 Planctomycetota bacterium
ATCCTGTCGATCCCGAAGTCGAAGTACGAGGGCAACCCCGACGACTGCTGGCTGCTCGCGGCGGCGAAGGCGAAGCTTCCGATGGTCGTGCCCGGCCACGAGGACTCGACCTTCGGCAACATCTTCGCGTCGCACGTGAAGTTCGGCGACTTCAGCGCGTCGATCGTCAAGAGCGGCATCGAGTACATGGCTCGCTTCTACGACGACTACGCGGTGCTCTCGAAGGGCAAGGGCGTGGGCTTCTTCCAGATCGGCGGCGGCATTGCCGGCGACTTCCCGATCTGCGTCGTGCCGAGCATCAAGTACGACCTGCAGGCTCCCGTGAAGCCGTGGGCCTACTTCTGCCAGATCAGCGACTCGACCACGAGCTACGGCTCGTACTCGGGCGCCACGCCCAACGAGAAGATCACCTGGGACAAGCTCACCGAGCGCACGCCCATGTTCGTGATCGAGTCGGACGCCACCATCGTGGTGCCGCTCATGCTGCAGGCCCTGATGGAAGCGAAGGCAAGCCCCAAGGCCGCCACCGCGCTCATCAAGGCCAGTCGCGCCGAGACCAAGCGGCACCTGGCCAAGCGCTGAAGGCGCTCGGTCAGTGACCGCCGGTGCCGACGCCGGCCAGATCGACGCCGACCACGCTCACCGTGATGCCGCGGTTGGGTGCGTCTTCGACGAATCCGGCGACCGCCTCGCGGACATCCTGGTCGACCGGCTCGCCGTGCGCGTCGAAGGTCACGCGCGCGCCCTCCGGCACCTTGGCAAAGGCATCGACCAAGGCTGGCTTGATGATGAACGTGCCGTCGCGACGCAACCGCAGTGTGATGGATCCATCGGGGTGGTCGATCCGCTCCGCGCTGGCCTTGGCCTGCTTGCGAAGCGCCACGATGACGCCCACGACGATCCCGACGATCACTCCCTTGAGGAGATCGGTGGCGAGCACGGCAGCGATGGTGATGAGGAACGGCACCAGCTGATCGAGCCCCAGGCGCCGCTGCTCGGCGAACAGCGACGGCTTCGCCAGATTCAGCCCGACTTGGACCAGCACAGCCGCAAGGCATGCCTGCGGAATGTGGTTGAGGACGTGGGGCAGGAACAGCACGCAGCCCAGGAGCAGCAGCGCGTGCACGATCGCGGACAGGCGCTCGCGGGCACCTGCTGCGACGTTGGCGCCGCTGCGCACGATGACGGCCGTCACCGGGAGCCCACCGAGCGCGCCGCTGATCGCGTTGCCCACGCCCTGCGCCACGAGCTCGCGATCGGGCGGCGTGCGCCGCTTGAGCGGATCGAGCCGATCCACGGCTTGGCATGACAGCAGCGTCTCGATGCTGGCCACGACGGCGATGGTCGCCGCCGCGATCCAGACGGCCGACGATCCCAAGACCGACCAGTCAGGCAGCGGCAATGCGGCACGCAGACCGTCGAAGCCACCCGTCGGGACGTTGACGAACTGGTCCGTGCCCAGCTGCCACCGCTCACCCGTGAACATGCTGGCCGCAACGGAGGCACCAACCACGACCACGAGCGCCGGCGGCACCAAAGCGAGGCGAGCCAGCGGCGTGTGCTTCCACGCCAGCAGCACCGCGAGCGACGCAAGGCCGATCACCGTCGCACCGGTGTGCATCGAACGTGGAATCGAGGCGATCCCGTCTGCAGCGCCGAACACGACCGGCAGCTGCTTCAGCGTGATGGTGATGCCGATCGCCGCCAGCATGCCCTTGACGACCGAGCCGGGAACGAGCGCGGCGAACTTCCCCGTCCGCAACAGGCCGAGCGCGACCTGCATCGCCCCCGCCAGCGCAACCGCCGTCATGAACGCGTTGACGCCACCGAGTCGCTCGATCTCGAAGAGCACGATGGCGATCAGCCCTGCGGCGGGACCGGAGACCGACAGCGGCGAACGGCTGATCAGCGGGATCGCGAGGCCACCGACGATGCCCGCCACGAGGCCCGACACAGGTGGCACGCCGCTGGCCACGGCGATGCCCAGGCACAGCGGCAACGCGACGAGGAAAACGACGATGCCGGCCAGCGTGTCCTGACGCGGGAAGGCGAAGAGACCGGTGCGATGGATCGCCTGAAGGCTAGCGACCTGGAGCAGGTCGAAGAGGTCGGCCCCGGGCGTGCAGACCGCCGTTCGGCACTTGGTGGCAAGGCGACCATCGGGGGCAGGCCCGCAGCGCGGCGGCGGACTGCCTTTCGACGACGGGAGTGCAAGCACATTTCCGAAACTTCGATGGACCCGGCAACCTTCATTCCGGGGACTTTCCCGGATGCGACCGAACCCGCCGCACGGACCGGGGCGTCTGATGACGCATGTCCATGATGCGCATGTCCGCGAAGGCTGATTGTGCTTCGATCCTGGGTGCATTCTTGCTGGGCGCCGTTGGCATGCCTGCAGCAGCGGCGTTCGAGTCACCGTGGTCCATCGCACCCATCGAACCTGCCACGCTCGACGAGGCCTCGCGCGCGCTTTGGTGGAACGAATCGATCGGCATCGTCTTCGGTTCACGAGGTACCAGCGGACCCGAGCAACCCAGCGTCGATTCGGTCCACGTCGGCAGCGCCTGGCGACTGACGCTGGAGCACCGCATCGACCTCACGCTGCGCACCGAGCTGCTCGGTACGCGCGAATCGATCGATGCATGGCGTTCGGGCGCGACATGGTCCCTGGATCTTTCGCCCAGTGCATCCATCAATGCCTCGGCGTGGTGGACCGTGCCTCAGGATGGCGCGATCGGCGGATCCGCGACCGTCGATGGCGAAGGCTCGGCGCTCGTCGGCTTCACGCTGCGGTTCTGAGGTGAGTGGACCTTCTTGACGGTATCGAGCGGTCCGCGCTGAACAGCTTCACACCCTGCGGAACCTCAGCACAGGATCGAGACGACCACGTGCCGGTCGCGCTAGCCTTCGACACAGGAGGCCCAGCCCATGGTCGAGATCACGGTCCGGTACGAGGGAGAATTGCGCTGCACCGCACGGCACGGCCCATCAGGCACCACGCTCCTGACGGATGCTCCCATCGACAACCACGGCAAAGGCGAGAGTTTCTCTCCGACGGACCTCGTCGCGGGCGCCCTGCCCGCCTGCATGATGACCATCATGGGGATCGTCGCCGCACGCGAGGGAATCGATCTTCGGGGCATGACGGCGACGACGCACAAAGTCATGTCGACCGATGCCCCGCGCCGCATCGCTTCGCTGCGGACCGTCATCACGCTGCCCATCGCCGCCGACCATCCGCACCGAGCCAAGCTCGAGCAGGCCGCGCACACGTGCCCGGTGCACAAGAGCCTGCGCGAAACGATCGATGCCGGCGTCGAGTTCGTGTACGCGGGGTGATGGGCCACCCGCGCCCGGGCCTCATCGGCCGACCACGTCGCCCAGCACGCGGTGCCACTGCTTGCAGGCCTCGGCCGAGCAGTAGCGCTCGCGGTACGCACGCTGCCCGCGTTCACCCATCGCCCTCGCCTGTTCGGGATGCTCGAGCAGCCAGCGGATGCGATCGGTCAGGGCCACCGCATCACCAGGCTGCACCTCGAAGCCACACGCCTGGTCACGCAGGATCGAGCCGCACTCGGTGCCATCGGGCCCGATCCAGAGCACGGGCTTGC
>JAGWXC010000217.1 GCA_018970045.1 Planctomycetota bacterium
GGTCGTCTTGCATGTCGTTGCCTCGATGACGTGGGCCTCGAGCGAGTGAGGCCCCTATCTATTTCATTTGCCGGTGAGGGGGTGATTGTCAGGGCATGGAGCCCCGTTTCGATCGACCCCCTGATCTCGGAAGGCTGTGAACCAGTTCAGAGAGCGCGTGAGATCAAGGCGGGGTTTCGCCCGTTTCGCCGCCGTTCGGATCGGCGGCCTTCGCTCTCTCCACAAAGGCGAGAGCGCCCAACCCCCGCCACGGCGCGGCAGCAGGGGGTTTCACCCGCATCAGCCTGTAAACAAACCGGTCGGCCTCGTTTGAGGCCGACCGGTTGAACTCCCCCAACTGGACTTGAACCAGTAACCTGGCGGTTAACAGCCGCCCGCTCTACCGATTGAGCTATAGGGGAATGGGCTAGGAAGAATAGCCGTTGCCGTCGTGAGGTTCAAGATCGGCGTTTCGTGGGGTTGCCTTCACGTCCATTTTGGGTATATTCCCCGTCCCCCCAAGGGAGCCACCCATGAAGGACAAGACTCACCCCCAGTACTTCCCCGAATGCAAGGTCCACTTCCGCGGCCAGGTCGTCATGACCGTTGGCGCCACGGTGCCCGAGATGCACGTGGAAGTGTGGTCTGGCTCGCACCCCTTCTTCACCGGCCAGAAGACCTTCGTCGACACCGCCGGCCGCGTCGAGCGCTTCCAGCGCAAGTTCGCCGGCGGCTACTTCGGCAAGGACAAGAAGGCCGCCAAGTAGTTCCAACTGAACCCAACACCGCACGCCGCGCCATGACCTGGTGCGGCGTGTGTCGTTTTGCGCGCCGGCACGACACCATCCCCTGCCCGACCTGATGGACCCGCTCCCCGACAACCTCCTGCGCAAGCTCGATGAACTGAGCGCCGAGTGGACCTCGCTCGGCCGCGAGCTCGAGGACCCGCTCATCGCGGTCGATCACCGGCGCACGCGCGCGATCGCCATGCGTCGTTCCGCCATCGAGCCGATCGCCACCGCCTTCACTCGCTGGCGCGCCCTGCCCGCCGAGGCCGCGAGCCTGCAGGAACTGGTCGACTCGGGCGATCCGGAACTGGCCACCATGGCCAAGGCTGACCTTGCGGCGCTGGCCGCGGAGCGCGTGGCGCTGGCCGACACGCTGCAGGAGGCACTGGTCACGGCGGGCGACCGTGCCGTCGGCAACCTGATCCTGGAAGTTCGGGCGGGAGTTGGCGGTGACGAAGCGGGCCTGTGGGCCGGTGATCTCTGCGCGATGTACCTGAAGTTCGCGCAGCGACGCGGCTGGCGCGTGGAGGAACTCGAATCCAAGCCGGGCGATGCTGGCGGCGTATCGCAGGCGATCTTCGCGATCAGCGGCGCGAGCTGCTGGAGCGACCTGGGCTACGAAGGCGGCACGCACCAGGTCAAGCGCGTGCCCGCGACCGAGGCGCAGGGCCGCGTGCACACCAGCACGGCCACCGTCGCCGTGCTCCCCGAACCCGAGGATGTCGAGTCGGCCGTCGACCCAGCCGAAGTCAAGGAAATGGTCACGACCGCCCAAGGGCCTGGCGGCCAGAACGTGAACAAGGTCGCCACCGCCGTGCACCTGATCCACCTGCCGACCGGCATCGAGGTGCGCATGCAGGAAACGCGCAGCCAGGGGCAGAACCGCGAAAAGGCATGGAAGCTCCTGCGCGCGCGTGTGCTCGAGCGCCGCGAAGCCGAGGCCGCGGCGCGACGCAGCGACCAGCGGATCGCCATGATCGGCAGCGGCGGCCGCGCGGAGAAGATCCGCACGTACCGATGGAAGGAGAACGTGGCGGTCGATCACCGCATCGAGCGATCGTTCCCGCTGCATGGGCTGCTCGCGGGCGAGCTCGAGCCGCTGGTCGGCGCCCTGCGCGCCGCCGACATCGCCGAGCGCATCAAGGCGCTGTGACCGGCACGGCTGGTGCCGCTGCTGGAGCGGGCGCCGCTGCGCCCTCGGGCTTCGGACGAATCGTGCCGAAGAGATCGAGTTCCTGCAGCTTGCCCCCGCTGCCCACGATGAGCGTGTCGGCAAAGAAGCCTCGCGCATCCGGCAGCGGCTTGAGCTGGATCACGGCGACCATGCCTTCGTCTTCCTGGTGCGATTCGACCAGTTCTGCCGTCACGGGGCACGCCACGCCGCCCTTCACCGAGACCACATCGAACGGCGCGGTGGCATCCTTTGACTGCACTTCGATGCGCACGCCATCGACCGGATCGATGCGGCCCGCGTTGATGCGGTACTCACGCATGCGCAGCACGGGACGCTTGATGGGATTCGCGTTGCGGATCCGCACATCCACCAACGAGCAATTGGGGTGGTCAGTTTCGACGATCCAGAAATCGCCGACAGCCTCGCCCTCCGGGAACGACCACGCCAGCTTGTGCCGCGCGTGCACGTCGCCGGGCGCCTCCTGCGGCACGACCGTGGCAGGCTTGCCGTTCACTGACAGCACCCGGAAGGGCGTGCCATCGGTGCTCTCGATGATGGTCTCGCCAGCGCGCGCACGCTCACCCACGAGGTTGATGTAGGCAGGCACCGCGCGAACCGGCAGCGCCACCTCGCCCTGCACGGCCACGTTGATCGGCCGCGCGTAGCCCTTGGCAATGATCTTGAGCTGCGACCGTCGCATGCCCTGCATCGGCGCGCCGCTGAGCTCGGTCTCGATGACGAAGCTCTTGCCCGGCTCGATCGTCACGCCCGCCGCATCGGTGATCGTGGTGCACTTGCACGACGGCGTGACGCTGAGCAGCGTGACTGGTGCGGTGCCACCATTGGTCAGCGTGACGGTGCCACGTGCGTTGGTGTTGGGAAGCATGAAGCCGAAGTCGAGGCGCGGCGGCGTGACCGTGATCGGCGGAGGGGCATCGATGGCCCCTTCCTGAACCGGATCGGCCGGCTCGCGGGCGACCGGCGCATCCGCGGCTTCGCGCGCATTGGGGCGCGGGGTGCGCGCTCGGGTGCGCTCGAGCCGCGGGTCTTCGCCCTGCCCCTTCGGCTTGAGAGCCGGCACCGCAGGTGAGGCCGCCGGGGCCGTGGCGGGCTCATCCGTCGCTTGGCCGCTGGGCGCCGGAGCGCTTGCTGGCGGGTTCGGGGGCGGGTTCTGGGCGGTGGCGGGTGCTGAAACCGCGCAGCCGAGCGCTCCGAGTGCTGCGAGGAACGTGGCGAGACGGGGCCAACGCGCGGCGACATGGAAAAGCATGGGTGGGAGCCTATCCGCCGACCCCCGTTTTTGCGCTGGAATTGCGGGTCGACGGCTCGGTACGGCGAACGGCGCGGAAGGTTGCAGTCGTTGGACGGGAATCCGCCAAAAAATCTCGCCAGTCATTTGGATGTTCATGGAACCGGGCTATTGTCCATGTGTCGACAGGGGAAACCCAGTCGACCGCGCAACCCGGTTCAACCTGCCAAAGGTGAGAAAGACCAAAGGCACGGCCACACGGCTGCGATGTCAACCAAGCCCTTTTCCCTCCCTCCGCCCCCGAGCCTCGTGCTCGGGGGTTTTTCTTTACCGGCAGGCTTCGCAGCGTGCCTTGAAGTGGGCGCCGAACGCTGGTGCCGAAAAGTGGCCCCTTCCAGCGCGCCGCCACGGCCGTA
>JAGWXC010000218.1 GCA_018970045.1 Planctomycetota bacterium
CCTTGTGCCAGTTGCCCTTGCCGAGCTTGGCGTTCTGCCGCACGACCGCCACGATGTCGACGGTTTCGAACCGCTGCCGCATGATCGAGAAGAGCTCGAACCCGATGGGCATGAAGGTGCCTGCACCGCTGCCCTTGGGGCCGCCCTTGCGCTTCTTCCACGAATCGCTGACGTAGAGGGCCAGGTAGCGGCGATTGCGCAGCACGCGGAAGCACTCGCCGAGCACGCGCTCCATCGCACCGTAGTACGCCGTGCCCCCGTCATCGCCCGCCGCGCCGAGCTTGCCGATGCAACGAGGGTCGTCGCTGTAGTCCACGTGCGTCGAGTAGGGCGGATCGATGAAGACGAAGTCCACGCTCGCGTCCGGCAGAGTGATCGCGCGCGCATCGCCCTGGCGGATGTCCGGGCGCGACGGCGCCAGATCGAAGCCGATCCCCTGCCGCCCCAGATCGCGGCAGACATCGAGCGTGGTCCCCGAACCGCACATGGGGTCGAGCACCGTGTCGCCCTCACGGGTGTAGCGCGTCAGGACCTGCCAGATGACCCACGATGGGGTCGCGCCCACGTAATCCTTGTCGCCCTGCATCCTGGAGCCATCCCGGGCGTCGTAGTGCTGGCTCGGGTACTCCCAGAGGGTGGTGGTCATGACCCGAAGCGGGGGGCGGCGCATGGCGCGCAGGCTAACGACTGCGTCGACCCGTCCCATTGACCTGGCGAGAACCTTGCCTAGACTCTTCGCTCCAGATGCTGCGCGCACGCGCCATCCTCGCCCTGGCCACCGTGCTGTCGCTGGTGCTGCTGCGCCCGATGCACTGGGGCGTGCATGCGCTGGGCGGGCACGGCGCCTGCCACGAATCGCAGCTCACGGCGGCCACCGAATCGGACCACGCTGGCTGCAATCACGACCACGGCAGTGACGAGACCGCAGCGGCAACCCACTCCCATGACGGTGAGCCGACCGACCGCGACGACCTCGCCGACTGCGAACTCTGCCTGGCGATCGGACTGCTGGCCGCGGACCTCGTCTGCGCGCCACTGCACATTCCGCACGCGGTTCCTGCGGGCCAGCCCATCCCGGTGTCGTTCGCCTCGCCGACCTGCCAGGCCGAACACGCTCCCCTGCACGCGCGACCGCCGCCAGCCAGCACGACCTGACCCGTCGTGCCGCGCCCGTCCGTGCAGGACGGTCGAGGCCCCGTCCGCACCCAGCACGTTCATCCCATGACACGACCCCGTGCAGGCCGCCTGGCCTTCACGCTGGTCGAGGTGCTCGTCGTCATCGGCGTCATCGTGATCCTGCTCGGCATCCTCCTGCCCGGCCTGGCCTCGGTCCGCCGTGAATCGCTCGCCTCGTCCTGCCTCTCCAACCTCCGCCAGCTCTCCGTGGCGCACCTCTCCTACATGGCGGTGCACAAGGATCGCTTCGCGGATGTCGGCCTGCCGCATGGCTCGCTCGGCACCCCGGCGCGTTCCTTCGTGAACACGCTGAAGCCGTTCTGCGACGACCAGCTCGTCCTGCGCAGCCCGCTCGACACCAGTCCCCACTGGCCCGTCGAGCTTGGCGGCGAGGGAGCACCGGTCAACAACGGCCCGCCGCCGCTGTTCCGCCTGACGAGCTACGGGATGAACAACTACCTCTCGCGCACCTTCTCGCCGGCAGCGGCGATCGGGGGCATCGGGGCAGGTGCGGATGCGCTGGCGCGGGTCCCGAGTCCCTCGACGACCGTGTGCTTCCTGCGCATGGTCGATCGAGGCACGTACGCCAGCAGCGACCATCCGCATGTGGAGGAATGGGGATCGTTCCCCGTTCCTGCCGCGGCGGCCGCGTCGCAGGTGCAGATCAATTCGATCGACGCGGGAAAGCCGGGTGCCGCCAGCCGCAGCACCTGGTCCTTCGTCGATGGCCACACCGCATCGGCCGAGTTCTCGACGGTGTTCGAGAGCACGACCGCCAACCAGTTCGACCCGGGCCTCTGAACGGCCCACCTCACTCAACCCACTCATGGCGGCCAGCGTGCCGCCAAAGGACCCACCATGCAACGTCGTACCACCATCGCCTCGATCCTCGCCTCGATCATCGCGCTGCCTGCCATGGCGCAGCACGCCGACATCCTCATCACCGTGGATTCGGGCACCCTGCAGGTTGCCGCGATCGACAAGAAGACCGGCACCATCACCCCCACCAACGTCTTCGCCGCCGACCTGGGCGAGACGGGCATCCCGCACTACATCGATGAGCCGGGGCTGGATGCCGAGGCCGGCACCCTGCCGCCGGGCAGCACGCTCGGCTTCACCGTCATCGGTCCACTCCTGCGCTGGGACGGCGCGACCTTCGTGCCCACGAGCGCTTCGGGCTGCGAAGCGGGCGAGACCATGACCATCCAATACGTCACGCTCCTGCGAACCACCTCGTGCACCGACGTGGCCGGGTTCAACCTCGCGGTGCAGTCCGATGGCGGCTTCCACAAGCACTACGTCTTCGGCGTGCAGCCCGGCAGCAACGGCCAGATCGACAGCGATGTCTACGCCCTGCAGTTCACGCTGCGCAGCAGCGATCCATCGATCGCCGACAGCGCACCGGTCTGGATCGTCTTCAACGACGGCATGACCGAAGCCGAGCATGACGCGGCCATCGCCGCCCTCAAGGGCCCGCCGTGCCCAGCCGACCTTGATGGCAACGGCGCCGTCGACGGCGGCGATCTCGGTGCGATGCTCTCGGCGTGGGGCGGCGCCGGAGCAGCCGACCTGGATGCGAACGGCATCATCGATGGCGCCGATCTGGGCATCATGCTGTCGTCCTGGGGATCGTGCGCCTAAGCGCCTAGGACCAAGCGCAGAGGCCTGAGCCCGTCAACTTGAGCACCGGCACTGGCCCGGCAACGGCCCCACGGCCCCGCCGGGTCAGTGCCCGAACAGGCGACCGAGCACGGTGCCCTTGCTCTGCGAGAGCAGGAGTTCGAGTTCGCCCTTATCCAGGAACACGCCGCCGCAGCCCGAGCATGTGTCCACCATCACGTCACCCCGCCGGGTCTCGGCCAGCTGGCTGCCGCACTTCGGGCAGTACATCCAGTTCGCCGGTCGCGACGCCGAGGCCTTCAGTTCCGCACGCCGAGCATCAAGCTTCGCGCGCAGTGCTGCCAGCGACTCTGCCTCGCGGCGCTTGAACTCGGCTTCTTCTTGGTTGTACCCGGTCGCTTCGTTGAACTGGCTCATGCGTGCCTCCTGCGCCGTGCGCGGTGCGGAAGGTACTCCCGCAGGGCGCACCATGGCGCCCGGCCAGGCAGGGCGCGGGCGATCTCAAGGATGCGCGCAGCCCGCGCAACGGCGTCTCCGGCCTCGCAGCACGCGGGGGGTCGATCCCTGCTTCTCGCGCGAATCCCGGAACGATCCGCCGACGAAGGACTGACCGGAGTACCGTGACCCCATGATGATCCGCCTGCTCGCTGCCGTCGCTCTGCTGCTGTGCACCGCATGCGGGGACACGCCATCGAGCGCCCCAGGCTTGAAGCGCCTGCGTGTGCAGCTCGACTAGGTGCCCGAACCCGAGTTCGGCGGTCTGTATGCCGCGCAGCAGGATGGGCTCTTCGCCGCCGCGGGGCTCACGG
>JAGWXC010000015.1 GCA_018970045.1 Planctomycetota bacterium
TGAGCGCGCGCTCACCCGGGGAAAGGCCCACCGTGGGGGGTGCCCCCGGCGGGCGAGGAAGACGAGCAGCCCGCGGGGGCGGGCTGTGAAGGCGAGCAGCCCGCTGGGGCGGGCTGTGAAGGCCAGTGGCCCGCGTAGTGGCGCTGCACCACGCGGCGAAGGGTGTCGAGGAAGGTCTCGAGCGAACAGCTGCGCTCCAGGACGGCGAAGGCGCCCTCGTGCAACGCATCGCGCAGCGAGCGCCCGTGGTCACGGAGCGAGGGTTGGGGCGGCCGCACCACGACCGTGGGCGGCGGCGCATCCATGCGGCGCAGGATCTGGAGGACGCGTGGCCCAGCGGGCTCGCCGGCACCATCACCGACGGGAAGGCCAATGTCGACGACGGCGATGTGGACCCGGACTTGGCGGACGACCTGGTCGCTCTCGGAGAGGTTGCGGGCGCGCAGGCACCGAATGCCCTGCGGCTCGAGCAGCCTCGGCAGCAGGTCGGCAAAGGTGTCATCACGCCAGCCACCATAGGAAAGGAGCAGATTCAGATTTGTTCTGCTCCCATCATGCATCGAACGCACGCGATCGCTCGGGCTCGGCGAGCCTGAGTCAGCGCTATAGAAACAAAGCGGCCCTTGCATGACCTTGGCTCCCTAGCAAAGTCTGTGCCGAATGCGGTCCAAATGTGGCCATCGAGGCAGATCTGGTTGAGGTTATAGGTCTAATCCCAGAAGTTCAGGATCCCAGCCCAACGCTCCAAGGCAACCGCTCGCACCGGATGAGGCCCGTGCCGGCCTTCACGAGCTGTCCCTCGGTCTCGCTGCACGCACGCCGACTCTGCCCTAGCGTCCCGCGGATGAGCACGATCGAACGCCCCATTGGCCGCCTGTTCGCTGACCCCGCCTCCGCGATCGGCAAGAAGGCCGTCATCAAGGGCTGGGTCCGCACCCGCCGCGACAGCAAGGCCGGCCTCTCCTTCGTGCATGTGAGCGACGGCTCGTGCTTCGACCCGATCCAGGTGGTGGTGCCGAACACCGTGGCCAACTACCAGGCTGAGGTGCTCCGCCTGACCGCCGGGTGCTCGGTGATCTGCCGCGGCGAACTCGTACCGAGCCAAGGCAAGGGCCAGGCGCTCGAGCTGCAGGCCGAGTCGATCGAGGTGATCGGCTGGGTCGAGGACCCGGACACCTACCCCATCCAGCCCAAGCAGCACAGCTTCGAGTACCTGCGCGAACAGGCGCACCTGCGCGTGCGGACCAACACGTTCGGCGCCGTGGCGCGCGTACGCCACTGCCTGGCCCAGGCCGTGCACCGCTTCTTCCATGCGCGCGACTTCTACTGGGTCCACACGCCGATCATCACCGGCAGCGACTGCGAGGGCGCGGGCCAGATGTTCCGCGTGAGCACGCTGGATCACCTCAACATCCCGCGCACGCACGACGGCAAGGTCGACTGGGACCAGGACTTCTTCGGCCGCGAGACCAACCTGACCGTGAGCGGCCAGCTCAACGTCGAGACCTACGCGTGCGCCCTCAGTCGCGTCTACACGTTCGGCCCGACGTTCCGCGCGGAAAACAGCAACACCAGCCGCCACCTCGCCGAGTTCTGGATGATCGAGCCCGAGATCGCCTTCGCCGACCTCGCCACGGATGCGCAGCTCGCCGAGGACCTGCTCAAGTCGATCTTCACCGACCTTCTGCACGAGCGGCAGGACGACCTGAAGTTCTTCGCGGAACGCATCGACAAGGGCTGCATCGAGCGGCTCGAGGCGCTGGTCAAGGCGAGCTTCGAGCGCATGGACTACACCGACGGGATCAAGCACCTGCAGGCTGCCGAGGCCAAGGGCGTGAAGTTCGAGTTCCCTGTCGAGTGGGGCATGGACCTGCAGAGCGAGCACGAGCGCTACCTCACCGAGACGCTCGTCGGCCGACCCGTCGTGCTCATGAACTATCCCAAGGGCATCAAGGCGTTCTACATGCGCCTGAACGACGATGAACGCACGGTCGCGGCGATGGACATCCTCGCACCCGGCATCGGCGAGATCGTCGGCGGCAGCCAGCGCGAGGAACGGCTCGACGTGCTTGACCGGCGCATGGACGAGATGCACCTGGAGAAGGCTGCCTACTGGTGGTACCGGGACCTGCGCCGTTATGGCACGGTGCCACACGCCGGCTTCGGGCTCGGCTTCGAGCGCACGATCATCTACGCCACCGGCATGGCGAACATTCGCGACGTGATTCCCTTCCCGCGGACCCCGCGCAACGCGGCGTTCTGAGTCGCAGCGGCGATAGGGAGATTTCACGCCTGCGTGAATCCACTCCTACCCCATCGCGAAACCCAAGGCCACGGTGGCTTCGTGCCGATGCATGAAGCTTCCGGTTTAAAGTTCTCCAATCCAGAAGGGAAATTCCATGAACATCATTCAGATCGCTTGTGCTGGTGCCGCCACCAGCCTCCTCACGGGCCTGTGCCTTGCCGACGGGGTCGTCAAGGGCCAGACCGCAACCAAGAAGGTCGTCGTCCAGGAAGTCTCGGCTGACATCGTCGAAGTCAAGGTGCTTGCCAAGACCGCCACCAACACCTGGGTCGTCGCCGATGACCTGACGACCGAAACCAACCAGGCTGAGCAGATCGCTCCCGCGCTCGGCAGCATCACCGACTGCAATGACAACGGCATCGACGATGCTGCGGACATCGCGGCCGGAACCGAGAGCGACATCGACGGCGATGCCAAGCCCGACTCCTGCGAAATCGCCCTTGGCGACGTGAACCTGGACGGCACCGTCAACGGCGCCGACGCCAGCATCGTGCTCGGCTGGTGGAACCTCAGCTACTCGCCCACCAGCGACTGCAACTTCGACGGCAACGTCGACGGCATGGACCTGGCCATCGTGCTCGCTGCCTTCGGCAGCACGTTCTGAGCGCAGCGCGACAGCAACGCCATGACGAGGGCGCACCACGTGGTGCGCCCTCTTTGCATGGTGCGTGGAACCTGGCGGGACCGCGGCCCCGTCAACCGGCGAACGGATCGCCCAGCATCAGGGCGTGGGATTGGGCAGATTGCCGGGCAGGCAGCGGATCCGGAAGTGGTACCAGTCACGGCGGGCGCGCCAGCCGGTGCCGTTCACCGGGGACTCGAAGTACCAGTGCCCAAAGGTCTGGATCAGGCCCGGCAGTTCGGGCCGTGACATCTCGTAGCGCTCGGTGCTGCCGTCGACCATCGCATAGGTCACGTTCTGCGGATCCCAGAACGCCGGCCAGTCGATCCAGTTCGAGTTCGTCGGATCGATCACCCAGCCCTGGTTGTTGAAGTTGAAGCCGTCGTTGTCGTCCTCGGTGATGCAGCCGATGGTCTTGGAAGGCTGCTGGATGCGCGACATGGCGGTGGTGTTCAGGTTCTGGCAGTTCTCGGGTTCGTAGAACTGTTCCCAGCTGATGTAGCCCGAGTACTCATCAGGCACGTGGCAACCGACGAACGCGCTGAGCGAATAGCTTCGAAGGCGGGCGCCAGGATCGAGCGGGCTCTTGTAGACCGGCACCGAGCCCACGTACGGGTAGAGCGCGCCCTTGGTGATGGCGGCTTCGAGCTCCGTGTTGCCATTCATGTTGGGCGCAAACGACGCCGTCCACGAGTGGAAGTCGTTGTTGCTCGTGCCGGTCGGATACGAGATCGCCGGGCACCCGGGTGGCGTCAGGCTGGCGGTGCCGGGGGACGAGGTCCGCGGGCTGACCAACCGACCGGCATTGCTGCTCGCGTAGGAGGCGCACGCCAGCGCGATCTGGCGCTGGTTGCTCAGGCACTTGGTGACGCGGCCGGTGCGCTGGACGGCGGCGATGCCGGTGATGAGCAGCGCGATCAGGAGGGCCAGGATCGCCACGACGACGAGCAGTTCGGTGAGCGAGAAGGCACGGGGAGCCTTGGACTTGCGCATGATCAGGATCCTAGCGCGTCCACCACGGGAAACCCGGGCCCGACCCTAGAATGACACGCATGAAGCGCCATCTGGCCTTGACCGTGCTCCTGGTCGCTGCCTGCAGCGATGACCCCACGCCTCCATCGCCAGCACCTGCGGGCGTTCCCGGAACCACGTCGTCGGCGCCCGCAAGCGCTGCCGGCAACGCGGGCACCTCGGACATCGCGATGGGCGGAACCACCACCGACGGCACGGCTGCGAAGGGTGCATCGGGCACGGCATCCAACGGTGCAGCAGGTGGCGCGAAGATGCGCCGCGACCCGAACGCAGCACCGAGCTCGACGGTCGGTGAACCTGAGCCTCCCTCGACACCGAGCACCGAAGGACTGACGCTGAGCAGCGACGCTCCCGCATCCGGCGGTGGCGCTGCGGGTGCCGGCGGCGGGGCCGCTGGTGGGCAAGTCGAGGATGCAGCCACCGCCGCACTGCGCGCTCGCACGCGTGAATCAAAGTGGAACGACTTCCGCTCCATCGTGCAGAAGCAGGCCGACCTCATGGTGAAGGCGGGACTCGCGCGCAAGAAGGCGCGCCAGGATCCGACGCCGGAGAACCGCGCGGCCTACGACAGCATCTGGGGCGGCATCGCGCCCTTGGCGCAGAAGGTCACCGAGTACATGGCGCAGTCCCGCTTCAGCGAGGAAGACCGCGCCGTCATGTCCATGATCGTCGACGAGATCCAGTCGAAGGCGATGGCTCAGGTGGAGGCAGCACCATGAAGTGCAACATCGACCAGCGCGGGCGCAAGGCGCGTCTCGTGGCAGGCGCGCTCATCGAGGCCCCCGGCCTCTTCCTGGTGGTCATGCGCTTCACCGGCATGGTCGATGGCACCTGGCCATGGATCGTCGGAGTGTCGCTGATCCTCGCGGGGCAGTTCATGATCCTCGAGGGCGTGCTCGGCTGGTGCGCCCTGCGCGCTTGCGGCGTGAAGACGCCTCTGTGAGCGGCGCCCCCTGCTGCGGACAGCCGCGGCCGCGTGCCACGCGGCACGCCTCGTTCCTTCGCGCCATGGTCACCGACGACGATGTGCGTCGCTCGCTCATCGCCGGCGTGCTGCTCGTGGCCCACTGGGTGATCGGTGCGACCGTCGAGCCGGATCCATCCTGGGCATGGATCCTCGCCGCCGTCGCGTGCGTGATCGCGGGCTGGCATCCCCTGGAGACCTCGATCCGCCAGGTCGTGGCGCGCACGCTCGACATCGACGTGCTCATGGTCGTGGCTGCCATCGGGGCCTGCGCGATCGGCCAGTGGACCGAGGCCGGCGTGCTGCTGTTCCTCTTTTCGCTGAGCCATGGGCTCGAGGGCCTGGCGACGGAACGTGCGTCGAGCGCGATCTCGGCGCTGGCCGAACTCGCGCCGACTGAAGCCACGCGGGCGCTCGACGGCACGGAAGAACGCGTGGCCGTGAGTGCGCTGGCGGTCGGCGACATCGTGATCGTGCGACCGGGCGAACGGTTCCCCATCGACGGTGTCGTGACCGAGGGCACCAGCAGCGTGGACCAGAGTCCGATGACCGGCGAGAGCGTGCCGGTCCGAAAGGATCCCGGCGATGAGTGCTTCGCAGGCACGCTCAATGGCGAGGGCCTGCTGCGCGTGCGGGCGGCCCGGGCCGCCGGCGAGACGATGATGGCCCGCATGGCACGGCTCGTCGAGGAAGGCCAGGCCAACCGCGGCGTGGCGCAGCGGCTCACGGCGCGCTTCACGCGCATCTACACGCCGGTCGTGCTGCTGGCCGTGCCGGCCGTGATCGGCGGCATGATGCTTGCAGGCCACGGCTTCGACGATGCCTTCCTGCGCGGCATGGCCGTGCTCATCGGCGCGAGCCCCTGCGCGCTGGCGATCAGCACGCCGAGTGCCGTGCTGGCCGGCATCGCGCGGGCTGCGCGCGGCGGGGTCCTGGTGAAGGGCGGCGCGCACCTCGAAACGCTGGGCTCGCTGCGTTGCATGGCCTTCGACAAGACCGGCACGCTCACGACCGGTCGCGCGACGGTGCGATCGATCGAGTGCTTCGACACCGCAACCCGTGAGCGCGCCCTCGCGATCGCCGAGGCGCTCGATCGCCACAGTTCGCACCCGTATGCGCATGCGGTCCGCGATGCTGCACGTGCGGCTGGTGCACCGCGACTCGAGCCCACGCAGGTCACCGACGTGCCAGGCATGGGCGTGCGGGCGGTCCTCGATGGCCGCGCGTGCGCGCTTGGTTCGCCAAGGATCATTGATGGATCGCCGCTCCCCGCTCCGGTGCAGGACCGCATCGAGGCGCTGCGCGCGGGTGGCCAGGCCGTGGCCCTCGTCATCGAAGACCAGCGCGTGCTCGCCGTGATGTCCTTCGAGGATCTTCCGCGCGAGGGCGCTGCAGCCGTGATGGCCGAGCTCGCTCGAGCAGGCATCGTGCGCATCACCATGCTGACCGGCGATGCGCCGGCGGTCGCCGATCGCATCGGCGCGGCCGTGGGCATCTCCGAGATCGCAGCCGGCCTGTTGCCCGAGCAGAAGATCGAGCGCGTACGCGCGATGCGTGGCACCGGCCCGACCGCCATGGTCGGCGACGGGATCAACGATGCGCCCGCCCTCGCCTCGGCGGATCTCGGCATCGCGATGGGGGCGCGCGGCAGCGATGTTGCCCTCGAAGCCGCCGACGTCGCGCTGATGGGCGATGACCTGGCTCGCCTGCCCTGGGCCATAGGCTTGGCGCGCGCGGCACGGCGCACGATCACGCAGAACGTGGTGATTGCGATGGGCGTGATCGCCGTGCTGGTGCCACTGGCGGCCTTCGGCGGCATCGGGCTCGGCGGTGCGGTGGTGCTGCACGAAGGCAGCACGGTGGTCGTGGCGTTCAACGCGCTGCGGCTGCTCGCCTGGGATCGCCGCGCGGCCTGACCGCCGCGCTCCGTCTCGTCCGCGATCAGCGCACGAAGCGCTGCATGAAGCGTCGCACGCGACGAGCGGCCTCGTGCACGCGAGCTGGCTCGAGCGCCCCGCTCTCGGCGGCACGCACGAGCGATTCATGGACCTCGACCTGCCGCGCGTGCTCGTGGCAGACGAGCGCCACATCCACGCCCGCCCCAAGCGCCAGCACCGCAGCCTCGCCGAGCGGCCATCGGTCGGCGACGGCCTTCATCTCCAGATCATCCGTGAAGACCATGCCGTCGTAGCCGAGCTCGTCACGCAGCATGCCCTGGACCACGCGGCGGCTCAGCGTGGCCGGCACGCCAGGATCGAGCGCTTCGAAGAGCACGTGCGCCGTCATGATGCTCGCGACGCCCGCCTGGATCGATGCGGCAAAGGGCGGCAGTTCGGTCAGGCCGAGCCGTTCCATGGTGTGCGGCAGGACGGGCAAGTCGTGATGGCTGTCCTTGTTGGTGTCGCCGTGGCCAGGGAAGTGCTTCGCGCACGCACCCACGCCCATGAGCTGCATCATCTGGATGAACTCGACGGCGCACGCGGACACCGTGCCGGGATCGGTCCCGAAGGATCGTTCGCCGATCACGGGGTTCGCGGGATTGCTGTCGACATCCACGACCGGCGCGAAGTCAAGATCGATGTGCACGCTGCGCAACTCGCGCGCGATGGCGCGCCCCCAGCGACCCGCGGCTGCGGGGCCCTCGCGACCGACCTCGCGCATCGGAGGAATGGCCGTGAAGCCATCGACGAGCCGCTGCACGCGACCGCCCTCCTGGTCGACGCCGATGTAGACGAGCCCGCGCGCGCGGCGCTTGATGTCGAGGCAGAGCTCGCGCACCTGCTCGCGCGACTGCACGTTGCGGGCAAAGAGGATCACCCCACCCACGCCGCGATCGAGCATGTCGGCCAAGGCGTCATCGACGTGGTGCCCATGGAACCCCACGCACATGCATCGTGCACAGGCCAGGCGCAGGTCCGTTGCGTCCATGTTCACAATGCTAACCTTCGGTCAGGCGCCGTGGCCGTAGGCTCGGTCCCTCCCCATGCCGCACGATGCGTTCCAGGCCCTGCAGCACGCCAACTACAGGCGCTTCGCGGTGGGCTTCATGCTCAACAGCCTGGGGCTGCACGTGCTCACCACGGCGGTGCTGTGGGACGTCTGGGAGCGCACGCACGATCCGCTCGCGCTGGGGATCACCGGCCTGTGCCGGGCCTTGCCGGTCGTGCTGCTGGCGCTGGTGGCCGGGCACGCCGCCGACCGCTTCGAACGCACGCGGATCATCACGGTCTGCCAGGCGTGCTTCGCCGCACTGTGTGCGTCGTTCGCGTGGCTGGACCTCCATGATGCACCCGTCTGGCAGTTCTACCTGCTGCTGGTCCTCAGTGGCTGCGTGCGCGCCTTCGCTGGTCCGGCGCGCGGCTCGCTGCTGCCGCTGCTCGTGCCCCGGCGCAATCTCGAGAACGCCGTCAACTGGAACAGCGGCTTCTTCCAGGCTGCTGCCATCAGCGGTCCCATCGCCACCGGCCTGGCGATCGATTCGATCGGCTCGACGTGGCAGCTCTACCTGGTTGCAGCAGGATTGACCGCTTCGCTTGCGGTCGTGGCGCCGTTCCTGCGACCCGAGCCTGCACCGCGGGCGACCGAGGGCCTCACGCTGCGTTCGCTCGTGGCAGGTGCGCGGTTCATCGTCGGCGAGCGCGTGGTCTTCGGTGCCCTGCTGCTCGACCTGCTGGCCGTGCTCTTCGGTGGCGCGACCGCGCTGCTGCCGATGTACGCCGACGAGATCCTGCACATCGGTCAGAAGGGATTCGCGTTCGGCGTGCTCAAGGCTTCGCCCTACGTGGGTGCCCTGATCATGGCGGCGTTCCTCGCGTCACGGCCGCCGATCCGCCGTGCCGGCCCCGCCCTGCTCTGGAGCGTTGCCGGCTTCGGTGCGTGCATGATCGTCTTCGGACTGTCGACCAGCTTCTGGGTCGCCGCGCTCGCCCTGGTCACCAGCGGTGCGCTCGATGCGATCAGCGTCACGATCCGGCACATGCTGGTGCAGACACGGACCCCCAATGAGCTGCGCGGCCGGGTGAGCGCCGTGAACACCATGTTCATCGAGTGCAGCAACGAGCTCGGCAGCTTCGAGAGCGGCCTGGTGGCCCGATGGATGGGGCCGGTCGTCAGCGTGGTCTCCGGCGGTGTCGGCACGCTGGTGGTGGTCGGCATGATCGCCGCGAGGTTCCCCACGCTCCGCAGCCTGCGTGGATTGAGCGACGACGACCCGCATGCAGGTCAGGCCGAAGGCACTCGTGAGACGAACGAGGCGGCGGGCGACACCACCATTCCGTGACGATGGACCGTCGGACGGTGGAGACTCCAGCCCAGCAACGGCGAGCCTCGTCGGCTGTGGGGCGGAGATCGAGCCCCGCACAACCGGGCACGGCCTGCGAATAGCCTGTGCACCATGCACATGCTTCTCCTCATCGCGGCACTTGGCGGCATCGAACTTCCTGCGGTGTTCACCGACCACATGGTGCTGCAGCGTGACCGGCCGATCGTGGTGTGGGGCCGGGCCACGCCCGGCGCGCAGGTCACGGTGCGCCTTGGTGAAGGCGACCCGCAGCAGGGATCGGCGGGCAGCGATGGCTCCTGGCGCGTGATGCTGCCGGCTGAAGCGGCCACGGCAACGCCGCGATCGCTTCTGGTGACCGGAGACGGCAGCGACCTGGCGATCGCGGACGTGCTCGTGGGTGACGTGTGGCTCTGTGGAGGACAGAGCAACATGGAGTGGACCGTGAACGGCAGCAGCGATCCAGACGGTGAGCGAGCGCGCGCGGCCAAGCGCACGACGATCCGTGCGATCAAGGTGCCGCATTCGCTCGACTCGGCGCCGGCCTTCACGGCGCAAGCTGCGTGGCGAACGTGCACGCCCGAGACCGTGGGCGACGTCACTGCCGTGGGCTGGTCGATGGCCACCGAACTGCAGGAGGCGCTTGATGGCGTGCCGATCGGCCTGCTCGACATCAACTGGGGCGGCACACGCATCGAACCCTGGATCGATGCCTCCACGCTCTCGAGCTGCCCCGTGACGCGCGACGCACTCGCGCGCGCCAACGACGCCGCTGCGACCGATCCCGCCAAGGCGGGCGAACGCGACCAGCGCTTTGCCGGCATGTACAACGCGATGGTCGCGCCGTTCGTTCCCTTCGGGATCCGCGGCGCCATCTGGTACCAGGGTGAGAGCAACGCGGGCGAGGCCGAGGCGTATCGCACGCTCTTGCCGGCGCTCGTGTCGAGCTGGCGTCGCGCCTTCGATCGTCCGCAGATGCCGTTCGGCGTCGTGCAGCTCGCCGCCTTCATGAAGCCCAGCGACGACGCGGCACAGGGTGGCTGGGCGTTCCTTCGCGATGCGCAGCTCGAAGCGGCGCAGCGCGATCCGAAGGTGGGCGTCGCGGTGACCATCGACGTCGGTGATGCCGACGACATTCACCCGCGCAACAAGCGGGAAGTCGGTCGGCGGCTTGCGCTGTGGGCACTCGATGCTGCCTACGGTCGCGACACGCACCCGGGTGCCGGCCCTGTGGTGTCGTGTTCACCATCGAGTGCGTCGATCGATGGTGTGGCGCGACGCGGCATGTCGGTGCGGTTCGATGCGCTTGGCGGCGCGCTGTCGACGCGCGGCGGTGCGGCGCCTGATGGCTTCGCCGTGGCCGGCGCCGACGGTCGATTCGCGTGGGCCTCGGCACGGATCGATGCTGACGGCGTCTTCGCCTGGAGCCCAGAGGTCAGCGACCCGGTCGCCGTGCGGTATGCGTGGTCGAACAACCCGATCCGTGCCAACCTCATCGACGGCCGTGGGCTCCCGATCGGCCCGTTCCGCTCGGATCGGCCGGCGCTCGATCCGGCCTGCGCGACGTGGATCCGCACTCGATAACGGCATCGATGACCCGTCGTTGCCGCGCGGCACGCGTGGGCGAACGGCTACACTGCGGCCCCCTCGGGGCGTAGCTCAGTTTGGTAGAGCGCTTGCTTTGGGAGCAAGAAGTCGTCGGTTCAAATCCGGCCGCCCCGATTCGACGGCTGCGCCGCCTCATCAGGCTCCTGCGCTGCGCGCAGGACTCGCTTCGCGAGTGCGGCCTCTTGGGCCCAGAGGCCTCAAATCCGGCCGCCCCGATTCGACGGCTGCGCCTCGAACTTCCCGCTCGTCCGGAGCGACCGAGCGGTCCTTTGCCGCGCGGCCTGGGGAGTCGCGAAGGCGGCACGAACGGTGACCCTTGATGGCGGGTGCCAGCCCCGCCGAGCGACGGACGAGGAGCGCGCGCGGAGCCGGGTGGAGCGCGCGCGTCCGCGCGGCAAGGACCCGAGTGAGCGGGAGGACGAGCGCTGAGATTCAGTGCCTTTCACCCGATCGGCCTTGCCCACCGACCATCGACACGCCATGCTGTGGGTCCATGTCGGGCCTCGTGTCCATCCGAGCGTGTTGCGCGGCTGCCCTGTTCTTTGGGGCATCGTCGACGTCGCTTGCGTACGACCGCTATCCGCAGGTGCCCGTCGTCGCGAGCCAGGATCCATCCTTCCTCCGCGAACTACTGCTGGGCTCGAGCACGGGCATCGTGCGCATCGGCGTCTTTGGTGACTCGCAGGAGGCCTCGCCCGATACCTGGGGTCGCCACTACATCATGGAGGCCAACGCGCTGCTCGTCGAGGCCTTTGGTCCTGCGACTGAGACGGTCGTACTTCAGCAGAACTGGTGGGACACCGATCCGAACTGGCTCGCGGCGAGCCACAACCTCGTGCGCCAGCCCGCATCCCAGCCACAGATCCCATCCGTGGCCGTGCCGCCGGGCATGATCGTCCAGGCGCGACTCGGTCCCGCGGATGGCATCGATGCCTTCCACGCGGTCCTCATGCCCAACGCCGAGCGATGCGCAGTGACCGAGCGCATCGGATCGCCGTGGTTCCTCGATGGAGCCAACATCGTGGTCGACGTGCTGCTGTCGCGGCGTTCGGCTGCCGGTTCACTCGAATGGCGTGGCTCGGTCGTCGAGTCGACCCATCCCGTGCACAACGCCGCAACGCTCGCGCAGGGCCCACTTCCGGGACAGCCGCCGAACGGCGCTTCTGTGGGCTGGGTCACGACCGGAACGCTGCCGCAGCCAACCGGCGGATTCCGCCAGGTCTCGATCCTCGGTGCCGATCCTGCTGTGCCCGTGGATGTCCTTGGTGCTCGGTTCCGCAACGCGTCGCAGTCCAAGGGCGTGCTGCTGCAGCCGCTGGCCGTTGGCGGAGCCGCCATCGGTGACCTGGTCGCGAAGCACGGTGCAAGCGGCCCAGCGATCGCGGCGCTCGGGCTTGATGCAGTCATCCTGCACTTCGGCGCGAACGATGCCTACAGCTCAGCCCAAGAGTGGGGATCCCGCCTCCAGAAGGCGATCGATCTCCTCCGTTGGGCGCACGGTGATCCGTCCTTCCCGATCCTCATCGTGAGTGACTCGCACAAGCGGGAGCTCCCACCGGGTTCCGACTTCGATCGGCTGCCGGGTGTCGCGGCTGCGGTGGCCCTCTCGAATCCCGGAATCGTCGCCTTCAACATGCGCCGGGTGCACGAGCAGGCCTTCCTTTGGAACGACGCCCAGAACCTCGGCCTCGCGGACTCGGTACACCACAAGCCCCACGCCCAGCGCATGCTCGCGCGAGCCACGGTGTCGACGATGCTTGAGGCCGCCGACATCCCAATCCCCGGATGCGCACCGGGTCAGTCGTGGATCGATCGCTACCACCCGCTCGGCGGTTCATGCTCGGTGAGCTGGCCATGCACGGTGCTGGTCGAAGCCGATGCCGACTCGATCGGTCGCCCCTTCTTGGTCGGCATGGACTGCAGTGACGCCGATGGCGATGGGCGGTCGGACATCTGCAACGAGGCCGCGTCGCCTGACATCAATGGTGATGGGACCGTGGACGGCAGCGATCTGGGCATCATGTTCTCCTACTGGGGCGGCTCTGAGCAGATCGCCGACATCACGCGGGATGGCATGGTCAATGGCGAGGACCTGGGACTGATCCTGATCTTCTGGGGCCCGCTGCCCTGATCGCGCCCCGGCATCGATAGGATCCGGCGCATGAACCGGATCACGGTGGTCATCACGTGCCTCGTCACCGTCCTCGCAGCCTGCGGTGCGCCCAAGCGCGCCGTCAAGACCGAGCAGGAACTGCTCGCCCGTCGTGCCCAGACGCAGATGTTCGCGGGCGCGATGAAGGCCGGGGTCATGGAAGCACTGTGCCGGCACGCCCACAAGGAGCGTGAGGCCGACCCGAACTTCTCGCTCGACATCCTCGTGCTCTCGGGCGGCGGCGACTTCGGCGCCTACGGGACCGGCCTGCTGCGTGGCTGGTCCGAGTCCGCAAACCCGCCCATGAAGCTTCCCAAGTGGGACATCGTCACGGGCGTGAGCACCGGTGCGCTGATCGCTCCGTTCGCCTACCTCGGTGCCCAGGACGACCTGGTCAAGATCGACGAGTTCTACCGCAACCCCAAGCCGGACTGGGTCAAGACGCGCGGCCTGCTCTTCTTCTTGCCCGAGAACGCCAGCTTCCTCGAAGTGCCGGGGCTCGAGCGCGAACTCGACTCGATCGTCTCGCGGAACTTCCTCGAGCGCATCGCCGTCGAGGCTGCCGAGGGACGCGTGCTCACCGTGCAGACGACCAATGTGGACGACGGCAGCCCGCAGCCGTTCAATTACGGTCTAGCCGCTGAAATGGCTTTGGTGAACCTGAAGGCTGCGAAGGACGAGGCGCAGCGGATCGCCGCGCTGCGCCGCCCGCGCGACATCCTGCTCGCATCCGCCGGGATTCCGGGCGCCTTCCCGCCCCGCGAGGTCGACGGCCAGCTCTTCGTCGATGGCGGCACCACCAGCAACATCATCTATGGTGGCGCGCTGGGCCGCGAGGAAACCTTCGGCGCGACGTGGAAGCGCCTCTATCCCGGCCAGCCGATCCCCAAGCTCAAGTACTGGGTGATCATCAACAACTACGGCGTCTCGATCCCCCGCACCATCCAGGAGGGCTGGCCCGAGATCATCACCCGCAGCCTCGAGCTCTCCATCCGCTACAGCACGCTGACCTCGCTGCGCCATCTGTTCGCGCTGGCCGAGGTCACCCAGCTGCGTGGCGATGGCGAGACCGAAGTGCGCTGGACGTCGATCCCCGACTCCTGGCGCCCCGTGAACAAGGGCGACTTCGACGAGGCCACCATGCGGTCGCTCTCGGACCTCGGTCGCAAGCGCGCGACCGAACCTGGGACGTGGAGCTCGGTCTGCCCATGATGCGATCGGCGCTCCATGTGGTCTGACCTGCAGGAGCGCCGTCGCGAACCTGAGTTGATGGATGACCCGTCGCTCGACGCGGCGCAGCACGATGCTGCCCTGCGTGGCCTCGCGCGATTGAACATCGTCTCGCGGAGCCATGCCATTCTGTGGCCACGCGTGGCGGACGTCGCGCGCTCCGCCAACCTCGACGGCCGGCCGCTGAGGGTCCTCGACGTGGCCACGGGTTCGGGCGACCTGCCGTTGGCGATGGCACATCGGGCTCGCAACGCGGGTCTCGACATCCGGTGGTCGATCTGTGACGCGAGCGCCCATGCGCTGGACGTCGCCGTCCGCCGTGCCGCCGGGTCAGGCTTGGACTTCACGGCCCACCAGCTCGACGCCACGACCGATGCTCTCCCGCCGAGCGACGTCTCGATCTGCTCCTTGTTCGTGCACCACCTCGATCCGCCTCAGGTGGTCCGGTTGCTGCGCGGCATGCGCTGCGCATCGTCGGTGGCCATCGGCGTCGCCGACCTCGATCGATCGCGCTGGGGATTCGCACTCGCCTGGCTTGCCAGCCGGACCCTGACCCGCTCACCGATCGTGCACACCGATGCCCTGTTGAGCGTGCGTGCTGCGTTCCGGCCGAACGAGATCCTGCCCATGGCGCAGGAGGCAGGTCTCGGTGGTGCAACGCTGCGCCGTGCATGGCCTGCACGGTGGCAACTGTGGTGGACCGCACGATGATGGAACGCGCCACTTCAAGCGATGATCGATCGGGCAACCGCAGCGACAGCACCGTCGAGGTCGTCGTGGTCGGTGCGGGGCCCGCAGGATGCCTTGCGGCGATCGCCGCTGCCAACGCCGGCGCGCGGGTCACGCTTCTTGAACGTGCTGACTTCCCTCGGGAGAAGGTCTGCGGCTGCTGCATTGCGCCGCGAGGCGTTGCCGTGCTCGCCGACATGGGCCTCGAATGCATCCTCGACGATGCACCGCGCCTGGGAAGTGTCCGGCTCGAATCGGGCCGGTCTTCGGTGCGGATCGACCGTGACTCCGGCGTCGCCCTCTCGCGCGGCGCCTTCGACACCCGGCTCGCCCGTGCTGCCGCCGATCGAGGCGTCGATGTCGTGCACGGGACTTCGGCAACCGTCGACGTCGATGGTGTGGTGCGTGCCCTCCGCGATGGTGTCGAGTGGACGCTGCGCCCTGCCGTCTGCGTCGTGGCCGATGGACTCGCCGGTCGATCGCTCGATGCGCATCCCGGCGTGTCGTGGCGCGTCTCGCGCACGAGCCGCATCGGCCTCGGTGCGATCCTGCCGCCGGGCTCGATCGATCTTGGCCGCGGCGAGGTGCTCATGCGCGTGGAGCATGGCGGCTATGTCGGCGCCGTGGAGCTGGAGGATGGCCGGATCGACGTTGCCGCGGCGATCGATCATGACGTGCTCCGGCGAGAGGCTCCGGCGACGGCGATGGCATGTCGACTCGGCGACACCGTTCGCGATGTGGCAGCCATCAACGCGACACGATGGGCAGGAACCCCTTGGCTCACGCGGCAGCGATCCTCGCTGGCCATGCCGGGCATCCTCGTGGCCGGTGATGCGGCCGGATACGTCGAGCCCTTCACGGGCGAAGGGATGTCGTGGGCGCTCGCGAGTGGGCATGCTGCAGGCTGCCTCGCTGCCCGCATGATCCATGCGCCATCACGCTGGACCGAGTGGCCCGCGCAGTGGGCGAGCTTGCTCGGGCGCGACCGATGGCGATGCCGCCTGATTGCGCATGCGTTGCGCTCGCCACGGACCGTCCACGCTGGTCTGGCGATCGCGCGCCGCTGGCCCGGCATCGCGGCGCGGCTCGCGCGCCCCATCGGTCAGCCGCATCGCACCAGCCATCTGCGCCACGGAACCATCCCATGAACCAGCCACGCCTCCTTGGCCTTGCCACGAGCACACCCCCACGCGAGCTCGCCCGGGCCGAGTGGCTCACGATCGCGCGTCGGCTCTCGCCAGCCCGCGTCGACGCTCGCGTCCTCGAACGGCTCGCCGATCGCAGCGGCATCGACGCCCGGGCGTGTGCGTGCCTGGCACCTCCGTACGGTGGATCGTTCTACCCCAGCGATGACGGAAGCGGCGGGCCCACCACCGCGGCGCGCATGGAACTCTGGTGGTCTGGCGTGCGCGACATGGGCGAGCGTGCATCGCGAGCGGCGCTGGAGCATGCCGGCTGCGGTGCCGCCTCGATCACCCACGTGGTCACGGCAAGCTGCACGGGATTCCGCGCACCCGGGCTCGAGATGCACCTGATCGAGGCGCTGGGCGTGCCGCCATCGGTACGCCGGACCAACATCGGCTTCCAAGGCTGCCATGCCGCGGTGAACGCCCTCGCCGTGGCACGCGCCATCGTGGTCTCGGAGCCCTCCGCCCGCGTGCTCGTGTGCTGCGCCGAGGTCTCGACCGCGCACTTCCACTACAGCGATCGGCTCGACCAGCTCATCGCCAACACGCTCTTCGCCGATGGATGCGCAGCCTGCGTGGTGGGCGCATCGGCGGACGCATCGAAGCCCGCCGTCGTCGACACGCACGCGCGCCTGTTCCCCGCGACCGCAGGCGAGATGGGCTGGCTCGTCGGCGACCATGGCTTCGAGATGATGCTCGGTGCGCGCGTGCCGGAACTGCTCGAGCGTGAGGTCGGGTCATGGGTCGACGGCGCGCTCGCGGGACACGGCCTCGCGCGCGGCCACATCGGCGGCTGGGCCATCCACCCGGGTGGACCGCGCGTGATCGATGCGGTGATCTCGTCGCTGGCGCTCCCCGCCGAGGCCGGTCACCACAGCCGCGAGGTGCTGCGGCGGCATGGCAACATGAGCAGCGCCACGCTGCTCTTCATCGTGCGCGATCTGATGGAGGCCCGGGTGCCACGACCTTGGGCCGGCATGGCCTTCGGACCGGGACTTGCCGGTGAGCTGCTGCTGCTGAACTGACCGTCAGCGCCAGGTGCCATCGACCGGTGCACCAAGCACAGGCGGAACCTTCGTTGGATCGGCAGGGACGAGCTTGCAGAGCCCCACGACATCCTGCCCATCCTCGCTCCACAGGTAGCGCAGGAAGGCCAGGACCTGCGGCGGCACCACGCCATCCTGGTCGGTGACGACGACCAGATTCAGCGAGCGCGCGAGCGGGTAGCTGCCATCGGCGATGGTGGTCACGGTCGGAGCGATGTATGGACCACCGTCAGCTTCGCACAGCGGGAGCATCCGCGCACGCACCTGCGCGGCACCAGTGCTGGAAACGCCCATGGCAGTGCGGTACGCACAGCACGCGTTCACGACCGATGAGGGGCTCGGCTCCACAAAGACGCCGATGGTCGTGATTGGCTCGCCCGGCATGCACCACTCCATGAGCCGCTGCATCGTGCCCGTGCGGATGTCGCGCATGTAGAGCGGGAAGAACTCCTCACCCAAGGGCGACGCTGGATCGAGGTCGTTCCAGCGCAAGACGAGTTCGGGCGTCATCGAATGCGTGGCCGAGAAGATGGCGTTGCACTGCCTGCGCGACAGCCCTGCCATCGGATTGTCGCAATGCACGAAGATGGCCACGCCATCCCGCGCCACCTGCACCTGGTGCACGGTGCCGCCACTGGATTGGAGCCGCTCGATCTCGGCAGGCTTCAGCGGGCGCGATATCGCCGCGAGCGAACATCGGCCCGCCAGCAGCGCCTGCAGGCCGCGGTCCGTCGAACCCTGGTGCACGGTCACCTCGCACTGCGGCTGCAGCATCGACCAGGCCTTGGCTGCACGCACGAGCATCACGGCGATCGAGTCGGATCCCTCGATGACGATGTCGTCCTCGTACTGCCTGCCGTCTCCGAGGAAGGTTGGGAATGCATCGACCAACGCCGAGACATCACGCCCGTAGGACTCGCCGGGCTTAGGCAGTGCATCCACCGCCTTGGCCAGCGCATCGAGGCCTGCCGGCAGCGGCGCGGCAGGCGGTTCATCGACCGGCACCTGGGCCAGCGCGGTCACGGCGCCGAGCGTTGCAGCCAGCGCTGCCGGTGCGAACCACGCTTTCATGACGGACATGCTCATGCTCCACCTCGCCGAGTGCGAATCACGGTCACCAGCACCAACCCACCGACGAGCGCTCCGACGACCGCCATCGCGCGCCAGAAGACCTTGTCGATCAACGCATCCGATGCCGCCTGCACGGTCGCCAGCCGCTCATCGATCGCCGTCGAGCCCAGCAAGCGATCGCCGCTCTCGAGTGCACGGTTGGCTTCGGTCAAGGTGGCGCGCGTCTCGGCCAGCAGTGCCGTGACCTCGGCGAGTTCCATCGGCTTCGCGGGCGGCGCGTTGGGGTCCTTGGCCGCGTCTGCGCGGGCTTGCATCGCTGCCACCTTGTCCAGCGTTTCGTTGACCTTGCCGATCGTTCCGCCCGAAGCCTGCACGACACCACCGACGGCTTCGACGAGCGGCTGCGCTCGCTCCAGCGCACCAGTCGTGGACTGCATCGCTCGCTGGTACTCCTGCAGGAGCCCCTGCACGACCGGACCCTGCTGCTCAAGCAGCGTGGGCAGCGAACCGACCACCGTCGTCACGCGATCGACGCCATCGAGCGCACGGCGCACGTCGGGCATGACCATGATGTCGTACCAGAGCGCAAGGACCTGCCAGTTCGCGAAGAGCGGCAGCCGCTTGGCCCAGAAGAAGCTCCGGTCGTAGGCGAACTGCGCCTCGACCAGCTGCTCCGTGGCACGATCAAGCGGTTCAAGCAGGCCGCCGCCATCGCGGACCTTTTCGATGAGGGCCTGGCCCTTGGCGCTGGCGACCTCGGTGAAGCGGACGTAGGCCACGAAGTCGGCACCGCTGCGGGTCGACCACCACGTGGCGATCTGCAGGTCGAGCTCAAGCAGCTGCTCATCGGTGAAGACACGCTCGCAGAGCGACGTGATGTCCTCGCGGGCGCGGCGAAGGTTCTCCTCGATCGGTCGCGATCGCTCCTTCCAGATCACGTTCGCGCGGCCGGAGTCGACCCAGAAGTAGTTCTGCAGCGTGACCACCACGTACTGGTCCACGAGCTGGGTGAGGGTGTCGGGCGTGGTGGCGATGTCGTACATGCTCGACACACCCAGGAGACGCAGGCCGTTCATGAGCCGGCACTGCTGCAGGTCGGGGTTGTCGCGCATGACCCGCTCGCTCGCCGAGAGCATCAGCGTGAAGTAGCGGTCCGCGAAGGCGTTCGAGAGTTCCTCAAGCTGCTTGCGATCGATGCGCTCGTCCCGCACGAGGCGCATGCCCGGTCCACCCTTGGGCTTCGGGGCAGCACAGCCAGCCAGCGGCTGCAGCGCTGCCAGCGAGGCGAGTGCCAGGAGCACACAGGCCGACCGATGAGCAGCAACGCTCATCTCACGCGCTCCGGGCCTGCATCACGCGGGACATCACGCGCACCGCGATGAAGGCGCTCAGGCCGACGATCAGGAACTCGACGATCGAGTTGAGGAACATGCCGTACCGGATCGCCACCTCGGCCACGGCCGGAGCGGCATCGGTCGCCGGCTTGGCGGCCTGGAGCACCAGCTGGAGGTTCTTGAAGTCGACCCCGCCGATGAGCAGGCCCAGGGGCGGCATCATCAGGTCGGACACGATCGAGTTGATGATCTTGTTGAAGGCGGCACCGATCACGATGCCGATGGCCATGTCGATGGCGTTTCCCTTGACGGCGAAGGCCTTGAAATCGTCGGCGAACTTGCGCAGCATGCTGGTCTCCTTGCGTGGCCGCAGCCTACCCGCCCCCGGGGGCGGCGCCACCCGATGGCCCGGCTACACTTCCGACCCATGAACGGCTGGAACCTTTCGAGCGACCTTGCTGCCTACCTGCCCGTCCTGATGGTGTGCATCATGGCGATCGTCTTCGCCGCGATCAACATCGTGGCCAGCCTGCTGCTGGGCCCCAAGGCCGAGGGTGCCGTCAAGGGCATGTCCTACGAGTCCGGGATGGACCCGATCGGGACCACCCACAAGCGCTTCAACGTCCGCTTCTACATCCTGGCGATGACGTTCCTGCTCTTCGACATCGAGATCATCTTCCTCTACCCATGGGCGCTCGCGTTCACCAAGCTTGAGCCCGGCAGCGCCGAGGCCGGGCTCTTCCTGGCCCGCATCGGCTTCTTCGTCGGCACCAGCGTGATCGCCTACGTGTACGCGTGGAAGAAGGGCGTGTTCCGATTTGACTAATTCAGTCAGCGCTCCCAGGCGCTGAGGGATGAGCGTCAGCGCTCCCAGGCGCTGAGGGATGAGCGTTCCTCAGAACACCAGGTCGATCTTCTGGCCGGGCAGCGTGTTGGGCACGAACCATGCCTCGCCGCGGCGCTCGATGGCGACCGGCTTCCCATCGCTCGATGCGCCCTTCGCCTCGCACCCCTTGGGCAGCCTGATCCAGAGCGGCTCGAAACCGCACTCGATGCGCACCGCATGCATGGCGTGCCCCCGCCACTGGGCGAGCACCTCGTGTCCCCCCCGAGCGCGCAGCCCCTGATAGCCGCCGTTGATCCATTCATCCGGCCACGCAGGCAGCACGTGCACCACGTGACCACGCTCAGCGCCCTCGCCCAATCGCTGGTGCGACTGCAGCATCATCTCGGCCAGGCCTGACGCGCCGCCGAAGTTCCCATCGATCTGGAACGGAGGATGGTTGTCGAAGAGGTTCGACAGCGTGCTCTTGCGCAGGAGTTCATTGAGCTGGCGCCATGACTCGTTGCCATCACGCAGCCGCGCGAAGAAGTTCACGAGCCACGCGCGGGACCAGCCGGTGTGGCCGCCGCCGTTGGCCAGCCGATGCTCGAGCGACTTCCGTGCCGCAGCGATGAGCTCGGGCGTCTCCTCAGGCGTGAAGAGCGCCGCCGGATGCAGTCCATACAGATGGCTCATGTGCCGATGCCCCGGCTCGGCCTCGGGCCACGGCTTCGACCACTCCATCAGGCGACCGTCCGCGCCGATCGTGGGGCGCGCCAACGACGGCAGGGCCTCCCGGATGCGCCGTGCGATGCGATCCTCCTGCTCACCGATCGCCTCGGCAGCCGCGAGCGTGCAGCGCCAGCAATCCTCCACGATCTCCTGGTCCATCGCGTTGCCCATGCCGAGATCGGCGCGTGTTCCATCCGGCAGGATGAAGCTGTTCTCCGGGCTCGAGCTCGGGCCCGCGATGAGCTTGCCGGAAGCCGGATCACGCACGAGCCAGTCGAGGTAGAACTCGCTCGCACCACGCAGGAGCGGCCAGGCGCGTCGGAGCTGGGCAAGATCGCCGCCGTACGCGTAGTGCTCCCAGCCATGCCGTGCCAGCCA